>JBILPB010000072.1:0-15581 GCA_044374175.1 Bacteroidia bacterium
GTGATAGCAGGATTTTGCATTAAGCCTATAACGCAGCTTGTACCATAATTGCCCCAAACACCGCCTACTTTTGCTCTTACTCTACAATTGTATTGTGTATTCCATTGCAATGTTGGAGTAACCATAAAAGGTGCAATAATATAAGAGCTAGTTATTCTTGTAGCATATACTGCATTGTTTGAAGTACTTCTAAACTCCCACTCATAATTGCTGGCTCCACTTACAATATTACAGCCTATTTGAGCTGATGGTACTAGATTTAGTTTGCCACAATCAATGCTTCGCAAACGTGTTTCAGGCACAGTACTTGCGCATGGGCTAATTACTATAGATGCTAAAGCACTACAATTTGAGGCGTTGGTTACAGTAACACCATAACTTCCGGGCTGGGTAATTAATAAATTCTGTGCTGTACTTCCATTATTCCACAGATAAGAAGTAAAGCCCGAACCGGCATTTAAGGTTGCACTATTATTGGCACAGAAACTAGCGCCTCCTGTTATTACTGGACTTGGATTTTGATTAACATTTACTAAAATATGATTTGACTCAACACTTCCACAACTGTTGGTATTGGTTACATAGTAATCGCCATTAGCATTTACATTAATAGTAGCACTTGTTGCACCTGTACTCCAAACTCCACCATTGTTTCCTGATAATGTAACTGAGCCACCTGCACAAAAAGTAGTTGCGCTATTGTTTGAAATACTTTGTGTAGCTGGCAATGCATTTACCGAGACAGTAGTTGCTGAAGAAGTAGCTTCAGCTTAGCGCCTACATGGGAGTAATGAAGTCAGGTTGGCGTCCTCGCCAACCTGGGACAAAAGGTTTTCTTAGATTGGAAAGGTGATTTGGAACAAGGTGATGATTTTTGTTTGATTGGGCGAGGGTTGAGTAATGAAGTCAGGTAGGCGAGGACGCCAACCTGGGACAAAATTCTGAAATACTACCGGCACTAAGCCCAGCACACATGGCTTGGCTTCAGCTTAGCGCCTACATTTATCTATGCAAGAGCAAAAAGAGAAACTACAAAAGGTTTTCTTAGATTGGAAAGGTGATTTGGAGCAAGTTGATGATTTTTGTTTGATTGGGCGAGGGTTGAGTAAGAAGTCAGGTTGGCGAGGTCCGATAGGACCTATTTAAGACTTAGTGCTATTACAAAAAAAACGTTAGACTCATTCGCTTTGCTCAGAGTGACATTGGGGTAAAAGTAGAAGTTTTTGCTTTAATTGAAGGCGGTTGGACTCATTCGCTTTGCTCAGAGTGACATTGGGGTAAAAAAGGGAATTTTCAGAGGATCAACATCCGCAATCTATTGTTATTGCTGAGATAGCGGATTCGCTTTCATATTTACACGCTGTTTGACTTTCTTGCTCTTCTCGGGCTGTCATTCCAAAACGAGGGTTGCGCTTTTAAAATCGTTTAAAAATGGCCTATTTGTGCTTAATAACGTAAATTTGGCTGCTGTAGGTGCCAAAATTGTTGGCTGCATGCAAATTTGATAGCAAACCTTGCCAAAGTCCTGCCAACATATTTCCACCTTTGTATTTTTCGCTGAGCATAGAAACGTAAAAAGAATCGAGTTTCATGGGGAGTATTTTTTCCACTTCGAATAGATTTTTTTCGAAAATTGTTTTAATGTCCTGCGGTTTAAAGTGGTATAAATGTCGAGGTACATCATAAGCGCCCCAAAAGGCTCCGTAGTGTTTTGCATCTTTTGAAGCACAATTTGGAACTGCCACAATTAATCGGCCACTGGGTTGTAATAAATTTTTCAACTGTATGATGCGTTGGTCTAATTCGTGAACATGCTCTAACACATGCCACATGGTAATGATATCAAATTTTTGATCTTTGATATTCTTTAAAAATGCTTCCTCATGAATTGTTTCACCACAGGTTTCAATGGCTAATTTTCGTGCAGCAGGATCGGGTTCTACACCAGTAACTTTCCAACCATCATTTTTAACCACCTGCAAAAAGTTTCCTGTTCCACATCCAATATCTAACAAACTATCTTTTTTTGATAGACTATTTACAAGTTTCAACTTTTGCTTTAAAGTAAACTTTCGAGCAAAATGATACAGTTTATTTACCAATCCGGTTTGTGTTCCTGTATGAGAAATATAATTCTCTACTTGATAATATCTTCCTATTTCGTCTTGTTTAGGACGAGGGTTTGTAAACACAAAATTACAGGCATTGCATATAACTAAAGTGAAGTTTTCTTTGCTAGCGGTATAATCTTTACAGGTTAAAAAGTCCGAAAATCCGCTGCTTTTACATACCGGACATGCTGTTAGTTTCTCCATATTTTAAAATGTTCCACGTGGAACTTTACAAATTTACAAATTGAAAATAGTATTTACCTATGCACTAAAAAACAATAATCGAATACAAAAAAATGAAAAACAAATGTCCTACAGAACAAAAAAAATTTAAATGTTTCACGTGGAACATTGACATTTATCTGCCCAAATAAACCATCAATATAGAAATATCAGAAGGCGTAATTCCACTAATTCTTGCTGCCTGTCCTATTGTGTTTGGTCGTACTTTATTTAATTTTTCTCTTGCTTCTACGCCCAATGAGGTTAAACGATTATAATCGAAATCATCGTGTAAAATCAATGATTCTAATCTGTATTGTTTCTCAACCAATTCTTTCTCTTTTTGAATATAGCCTTCGTATTTCACCAAAATTTCTGCCTGCTCCAACTCCTCTTCATGGTATTCTTTTAATGAAGAAGCAATCCTATTAATGTTATTTTTGAAAAGGCCCAAATCAATATTTGGCCTTGTTAAAATTCCAAACATCTTTACTTTTTGATTAATATTTGCACTTTCTCTTTCGGCAAGCAGTGGATTAATTTCTTCGGGAGCAATACTCTCGTTTTTAATAAAATCTACTATTTCATTCACATGCTTCACTTTTTGCTCCACCTTATCCATTCTCTCCTTACTTGCTAATCCTATCTTATACCCCAAAGGAGTTAACCTTGTATCAGCATTGTCTTGTCTTAACAGAATTCTGTACTCAGCACGCGATGTAAACATACGATAAGGTTCATCAGTACCTTTTGTAACCAAATCATCAATTAAAACACCAATATAAGCCTCAGAACGATCTAAAACAAGCGGTTCTTGATCTCTAATTTTTAAATGTGCATTTATTCCAGCCATTAAACCCTGGCAGGCTGCTTCTTCGTAACCAGTGGTGCCGTTTATTTGACCAGCTAGATATAAACCATCAATGTGTTTGGTTTCTAAACTTAATTTTAACTGCGTTGGCGGAAAATAATCATATTCGATAGCATATCCAGGTCTGAACATTTTTGCATGTTCAAAACCGGGTATTTGGATTAGCGCTTTTTGCTGTACTTCTTCAGGTAGGGAACTACTAAAGCCATTGACATATATTTCCACAGTTTTCCAACCTTCGGGCTCCACAAATAATTGGTGTCTATCGCGCTCAGCAAATCGTGTTACTTTATCCTCAATCGATGGACAATATCTTGGGCCGCTCCCAGAAATTCTTCCCTGATACATGGGAGACTTATCAAAGCCAGTTCTTAAAATATCATGCACAATTGGATTGGTGTATGTAACATGACAAGGTAATTGATGTGTTAAAGGTTTCGTATCAGTAAATGAAAATTTAGATGGGTTCTCATCACCATATTGTACTTCCATTTTTGAATAATCTAAACTTCTACCATCAATGCGCGGTGGTGTACCCGTTTTCATACGACCAGCTTCAAAGCCCAAACTTACCAGTTGCTCTGTTATACCATGCGAGGCTTTTTCGCCTGTTCTACCACCACCAAATTGTTTTTCACCAATATGTATAACACCGTTTAAAAATGTTCCACTAGTAATGATTACAGCACTTGATTTGATGGATAATCCCATGCCAGTTATCACTCCTGTAACTTTATTGTTTTCAATTATCAAGGAACTAACATTGTCCTGCCAAAAATCAACATTTGGAGTTTGCTCCAACATTAAACGCCATTCTTCGGCAAAGCGGGCTCTATCATTTTGTGTTCTTGGGCTCCACATGGCAGCGCCTTTGGAGCGATTCAATAATCTAAACTGCAATGCTGAATTATCTGAAACTATTCCACTATAGCCTCCAAGTGCATCTATTTCTCGAACAATTTGGCCCTTTGCTATACCTCCCATTGCTGGGTTACAGCTCATTTGTGCAATGGTTTGCATATTCATAGTAACCAGCAAAACCTTAGAACCCATATTGGCAGCAGCTGCTGCTGCTTCACAACCAGCATGACCAGCACCAACAACAATTACATCGTATTTATTAAACATGGGGCAAAGGTAAAAGAAATAATATTTGTGAACTATACTATTGCAAGTGACATTTGAAAACGTTTGTTATGGCTCCAAAGAAACATTCTCATCTCCGGATTGATAATCCATAAGAGTGATAATAAATTGAAACATTTCATCCGAGGCACGCATACTACCTGCGCGCTCTGAAACCTCTCTTGGCGGGTGAAAAGGATTGTTTTTATTTTGAATGGTATTGTCGAAAATACCCTCAACAATGATGGTGCTACCTGCTGGTATCTTTACCATTTTTTTAAAGGTATAAAAATATTGCCAATTAAAATCCCACTTTTTTATCTTGATTAATGGAATAGTATCACCCGCATGCGTGACAGCAAAAGCCCAAAAAGATTTACCCAATTTATGCATATGTGGGTTGATGGTAAGAATACTAATGTCTCTTTTTATTTTAGCCTTGGTAATAAAACGCTTTATTTCGTTAGGAGGAATCACTAAAGGTGGTTCAATATCAGTTACACCCAAGGTTCCCATTTGTAATTCGCGTGTAATTCTTTTAGGCATTTTTTTTGCGAAAAACACATTGATACGGCTTACATCAAATGTATCTTTTGTTGATGGTCCGTAATGAATATCCTTAAATAAAAAGGCGCCTTGTTTATGTAATTTAAAGCCTGACAAACCCTCGGGATAAACAGTGGGTAAAACACCGGGCAAATAATTTACAGCACTTTGAGTAAGGATGGGGTAAGTTCCATCATCGTTCGCAACATCTAGCAATTTATAAACCTCGCTAGCTTCAATGCTTTCAGAACTAATGATGTTTTTACCCGCATAGATATTACTCTTTTTACCTTGATCGTACTGAATGATATGACCATTGACATGATGCACAACTTGTGTGTTTCCGGGCACAAATTCAACAGCACTAACGATAGTATCTTTATCTAATTCGAAAGGAAATTTCATGAGATAAAACTGATCAATATTATTGCCTTTAATGAAAACAGTATCTTTATATTCCAGCACCAAATCGGGCTTTCCTAAGGATGATTTGTATTTGTAAGTTGGCGCTTTAGGGGCCAAAGATAAATCGCCAGCTTTACAACCAGTGTTCACCCAATCTTGTAAAAGTTGAATTTGATTTTCGTTTAATAATTTCTCCCCAACAAAATGGCTGTAATTCGGATCAGCTGGCCAAGGAGGCATGATTCTATTTTGGGTAACATAAGCAATTGTTTTAGCTCTTTTTTTTATGTTTTGATAATTAGTTAATGAAAAAGGAGCAACGCCATTGGGGTTATGACATTTGGTGCAATTGGTATATATAATGCTTGCAATATCTTTTTCGAAAGTGGGATTAGGTTTATTTACGCAAGCAAAAAAACATATGCAAACAAAAATAAATATGGTAAGGCTTTTTCTAAAAATCATTGGCATCAAAAGTATTTAAAGAAAGCGAATCAATAACAATATTATCAAAAAAACCTTTGTTAATGTCTAGAAAAACAGGGAAAATAGCAATTGGTTTAAGTGTTAAATCAATAAGATTGTGGTTAATTAAATAGCATCATTAGTTTGCACTTTAATAATGTACATTTCTTTGTTAAAAGCCGTGGTATTGATGTTACAATTATTAATAAAATTATTGCTAGTAAAGATTACTTTCCTGCAACACTAGAAAATAGCTTTTTTTATATTATAAGCTGCAGTTACCGAAAAAAGGCCGTGCATATAAATATGTTTTAACTATCCTCTAAAGTCCTTTCTTTCGCGCCATATCTGATTAAACGATTTTGGAGCCATGGTAGGCATTTCGCGTTTATTTCCCCATGCTTTTCGTAACATTTGTTTAAACATAAAGCCTTTTACTTTAGCACCTCCTTTATCCATATTACTACGTTTCATTACGGCATTCTTCCAAAAGTAAATGGTTAAGTTCTCGGTTTTACTAACATTTTTATTCTTTACAGCATTTCTTCTGCTATAAGTTAGAAATGAAGAAATATCAATATTCATTGGACAAACCTCATTGCATTTTGAACATAATGTAGATGCAAAAGCAAGATGTGTTAAATCACTATTGTTTTCAATATGATGGCTGACTAATGCACCGTAAGGTCCGGTATAAACTGTACCAAATGCTTTTTCACCAGAAAAAAGAGCTACAGGACAAGATCGTGAACATGCATCACAATGAATACAATTTAAAACAGCCCTTTGTTCATGATCTGCTAGTATTTGTGACCTCCCATTATCAAGTAAAATAACAAATAAATCTTCTTTAAGTGCATCGTCTTCATTTAATTTATTTCCATTGTAAATGCTAATGTTAGCATGAATTGGCTCTCCAAATTTATTTGTACTTTGCAATGCAGCTAATAATTCAACATCATTAAAACTTTGAATTACAGCATCAATACCACAAACAAATATTTGCATAGCTGCATTTCCTTGAATTTGTTTTGTTGTTTTTTCGTGATTTAAACAAACAATACTGCTGCTATCAGCCACAATAAAGTCGGCTTTAGAAAGTGCAATAAAACTATGATTAAAATCTGTTACTTTGTTGATATTGAATTTAGCAGATTGAAAATCTTTATCTATTTCTTTAATAATAGGTGCATCATCAAAATAAACAGGTAAATTTTTATGATTACTAATATTTGCAATTTCTTGTAAAGCATCTGCCGCATCGGTTGCCCAAATAACTTTTACTTTTGTATTGTTTAAATCAAATTCAAAATTAGCTAACAGTTTATCTGTATTTTCAAGTGCCTTATTTTTTAAATAAGATGAACGTTGCATAGCTAATTCATATTTATCAAAAAATGTTTTTGCTAAATCTACTTGTCTGTTGATTTTTTTATTTTTTTTAGCCTGATTCCTAATATTTTCAGGGTCAATTAAATATTGATCAACTTTATTTACAAAATCTTGTCTTTTCATTTTATACTATTTCAGCAAGGAATTTTATTTGTACGATTTGCATGTCTTCCGCCTTCGAAGGATGTATTTAAGAAAGTATCAACAATTTCTATTAATTCATGATCATTTAAAAACCTCCCAGGAATAGCAAGCACATTGGCATCGTTATGTTGTTTACTTAATGCTGCAATTTCTTTACTCCAGCACAAAGCAGAACGAACAGCCTGATGTTTATTAGCTGTTATGTTAACTCCCTGACCACTTCCACAAATTAATATTCCTAAATCAAATTGTTTTTTTTCAACCGCACTGGCCACAGGGTGTGCAAAATCAGGATAATCAACACTTTCGGTTGAATAGGTTCCAAAATCATGATAGTTTATTTGCTTATCTTTAAGCCAATTAATTATCTTATTCTTGGCTTCGAAACCAGCATGATCGGCACCTATAGCAATATTCATAATAAATTATTTTTGAAAAAATGTACTTGTACAAAGTTAAATGTTGAAAGCCAACTTAAAATGTCTATTTTAAAATAGTATTAACAAAGCTGTATTCACAATAAATTAGCTATAATTACATTGATAATGAGGACAGTATTAAAAATTAAAGTTTATAAACAGTTTAATTGTTAATAGCTGTTGATAAAGAAAAACATTTAATGAAAAGTATTGTTGCAAAAGTTAAATCACTACTTGTATGCAAATAATTGTTGTAACTCCTAATTTAGTTAGCCTTTATCTATTGAAAAAAGTAAACAAGGTTTTACACAAAAATAGTATCCAATTATCATAAAAGTTATTCAAGTTAGGTAGTTTCAACAAAGTGTTAATAAACTACATCGTTACTTGATTTTTAATAATTTAGCTTAAAATAAATGGTTAAAAAACTGTTATCAATATTTAATAAATTACATTTACACACGTTGTAGCAAAAACAAATGAACACAACTAACAGCCTATTAATAATAACATATTTTCTTTAAAATAAAATTAATAATAATAATATAGTTATTGATTGTTGATAGCTGAAAAATAAAAAATGATTTGAAATAAAAAATTGATGGATATTTGACCTCACAAAACGGGAAATAAAAAATAAATGGATTTGATAACAACAGATATATTTGAAGAAATTAAAAGTTTAAAACTTGCAAAAAATGCAATTATTTTAGCGCATTACTACCAAGAGGGCGACATACAGGATGTGGCCGATTATATTGGCGATAGCCTTGGATTATCGCAACAAGCAGCAAAAACAGAAGCCGACATTATAGTTTTTGCAGGAGTACATTTTATGGCAGAAACGGCTAAAATTTTATGTCCACAAAAAAAGGTTTTATTACCTGATTTAAAAGCTGGCTGTTCATTAGCAGACAGTTGTCCGCCCGATGCATTTAAAAAATTTAAGGAAGCAAATCCTAATCATTTAGTAATAAGTTATATTAATTGTACCGCAGAAATTAAGGCACTTACAGATATTGTTTGCACAAGCAGTAATGCTGTTCAAATTGTAAATAGTTTACCCAAAGATCAACCCATTATTTTTGCACCAGATAAAAATTTAGGTAGGTATGTGAATAAAGTTACAGGACGAAACATGTTGCTTTGGGATGGCAGTTGCATGGTTCATGAAATTTTTTCGGCAAAAAAAATCATACAGTTAAAACATACTCATCCTGAAGCATTGCTTATTGCACATCCAGAATGTGAAGAGCCTGTGTTGGAAATGGCAGATTTTATTGGTAGTACAACAGCTCTATTAAATTTTGTTATTAAAAGTAATAAAAAAGAATTTATAGTAGCCACAGAAACAGGTATTTTACATGAAATGGCAAAGCGTGCACCTGAAAAAACTTTAATACCTGCACCGCCTAATAATAATTGTGCATGTAATGATTGTCCGCACATGAAATTAAATACACTTGAAAAATTACATGCCTGTTTAAAAAACGAAACTCCAGAAATAGTGATGGATGAAGCTTTGAGAAAAAAAGCAGAAAAATCCATATTAAAAATGCTTGAAATATCGGCCCAACTTGGATTATAAAAGAAATATATTTATGCAAAATTATTTATTTATTACATTTAAAAAGAATGGTTACTTGCATTTTTTTGTAAACTTTTTTATCATATTTTTTAGCATTTTAAATGTAAATGCACAAGAAAAAGAAGTTAAAGATGGCTTTACAAAATACACTTATTCAAGCGGTAAAGTTAGCAGTGAAGGGTTTATTAAAAATGGAAAACCTGATGGTTATTGGAAAACTTATTATGAAAATGGCATTATAAAATCTGAAGGAAATAGAAAAGATGCACAATTAGATAGCCTTTGGAAATTTTATAATGAAGATGGAAAATTAACCCTAACTTATCAATACAAAGAAGGCAAAAAAGAAGGTATGAAGACCGTTTATGACGCAGAAACAGGACATATCATTTCTGAAGAACCCTTTGTAGAAGATGTAAGAAAAGGAATGGCTTATTTTAGAAAAGACAATGTTAGGTATAAAGAAGTACCCTTTGATAAAGGTAAAGAAAATGGTATTGGAAAAGAATATCTTAAAGATGGTTTAATACAGAGTATTACTGTTTATAAAAATGGTTTTATTGCAAGAGATGAAAAAATTAACAGAAAAGATAAATTAAACATGAAACAAGGCATTTGGAAAGAGTTTTATCCAAGCGGTGCAGTTAAAAAGGAAATGCGTTATAGAGACGATAAATTAGATGGCTATCTTAAGCTATTTGAACCAGATGGTAACTTAGCAAAAGCCGAAAAATATATAGACGGTGTGTTGCAAGTAAACGTGGCCGAATTAGTGAAATTAGATGTAAAAAATACCTATTATGAATCTGGAAAAAAGAAAACATCAGGTACTTTTAAAGAGGGTTTGCCAGAAGGTTTTACTAGAAAATTTAATGAAGAAGGAGAAATTATAGGGAGTGAGTTGTTTAAAGACGGTTATAAAATAGGAGAAGGAATTTATGATGCACAAGGTTATAAACAAGGCAAGTGGAAGGAATTTTATATTACTGGAGAATTAAAGGCTGAAGGAGAATATATAAATGATAAAAAAATTGGAGAATGGATTTATTATCATCAAAACGGAAAAATAGAACAAAGAGGAAAATTTGGTAAGGATAACAAGCCAACAGGCGATTGGAAGTGGTATTATGAAAGTGGCAATGTTTTACGCACAGAAAGTTTTTTAAGAGGTTTACCCGAAGGTGAAATGGTAGAGTATACCGACAGTAGTGCTATTGTTACCAAAGGCTTGTATGTTGATGGAGAAAAAGAAGGACCTTGGGTGAGTAATGATGGAGATATGAAATATGAAGGTGAATTTAAAGGAGGTGCTAAAAGCGGCAAATGGAAATCGTATTTTAATGGCAATGGAAAATTGGCTGAAGAGGGCACTTATATTGATGGATTAGAAAATGGAAAATTTACCTACCATTATTACAATGGAAAAGTAAAAGAAGAAGGTGAATATTTGATGGGTAATAAAGAAGGAAACTGGCGTAAATATGATACTGAAGGAACACTATATACCACTATTGTTTTTAAAGATAATAAGGAATTTAAAATAGATGGTGCCAAGGTAAAGGAAGAGGAGAGTCCTTTGGAGGAGAAATAGGATTTTTTTGTTAACTAACTGAAAGTTATTAGCTTTGCTCAACATTTTAAAAATATAACCATGAAAAAAATTTTTACTTTAACATTTATTTTACTTGGTATTATTGGTTTTGCGCAGCAAAATACGGTGCAATTAAACAGTCCACTTTATCAACAATTAAAAAGTCAAAACTTGCTGGGTAATTTTACAGTATTGCCCCCACCTGCAAATACAGTTATTCAAAATCCTGTACCATATAGTGGTAGTCCTCAAAATAGAGCCAATGCAGCATGCGATTGTATTGTTCCACTAGATAGTACTTTTACGGTAGTTCCATTTAATATTGGTATAGCGCCAGATTATAGAAATGATGATGGAAGTTCACCAGCAATTGCAATACCTTTTAATTTCTGCTTATATGGTTCAACTTACGATAGTTTATTTATAAATAACAATGGTAACATATCATTTGTAAGTCAGTATTTTACTTTTACATCAGACTCTTTCCCTAGTTCAAATTATACGATGGTTGCACCTTTTTGGGGAGATGTTGATACAAGAGATAGTGCCAGTGGTTTAGTGTATTACAAAATTACACCAACAAGTTTAATTGTGAGATGGGATCATGTTGGATATTTTCCGGTGGCAAGTGATAAATTAAATGATTTTCAATTAATTATTACTGATGGCACTGACCCAATTTTACCTGCCGGAACCAACGTTGGATATTGCTACAATAACATGGATTGGACAACAGGAGCTGCATCTGGTGGTATTAACGGTTTTGGTGGTACGCCAAGCACTGTTGGAGCAAATGAGGGAGACGGTAGTTCATTTATTCAAATGGGAAGATTCGGAGATTCTACAAACGTATATGATGGTCCATTTGCAAATGCTGATGGTATTAATTGGTTAGATGATCAACAGTTTTACTTTAACTCTTGTACAGATTCTGCTAGCACCAATGTAGACCCCATTTTGGTTAGTAACATGTGCGATACTATTAATTTATTACCAGGCGATACCATTCAATATGCTATGATGGTGCTTTCTGGAGAACAAAATCAAGATGCTTGGTTAACATTTGATATGGGTGGTTTTACCGACTTCACGGTAACAACTTTATATAGTTTAGGGAATCATAAATATCTTGTAGATGTTAACACTCCTGTGAACGCCACCAATGATTTAGTGTTAACAGTTACTGCAACAGATAATGGCACACCAGCAGCAACCACAATGCGTCAATATACTTTAACTTTTGAACCTTCTGTTGTTGGAATGAACTACAACTACAATAAGGAAATTACTATTTTTCCTAATCCTGCAAAAGAAAGCTTTATAATCAATAATTTAACTGAAGAAACAGTGGTTTCAATTAGTGATTTATCGGGCAGAACAATTAAACAAGTGAAATCCTTAAATGCAACACTGCTTGTAAATACCAATGACTTAAACGAAGGAATTTATTTAGTTCATATACAAAGCAGCACACAAAATATATTTACTAAAGTTATTGTAAATAAGTAATTCAAATTTTAAAATTTTAAAAAGCCACATCAATTTGATGTGGCTTTTTTTATTGGGTTTAGCTAGCTCATTAATTATTCCAATAATTTAAAATCTTACATTAATAAATGCCGATCGGAAAAAAGTTTGGGCCATTACTTATTTTACATCGGTATTAGTATAAAAGCGTTTTATTAACAATATTCGAATTTTAATTTTTAAAAATGAAGTACTTTTGACCCATCAATCTTGCAATTAACGTTTTAAAATTAAAACACTTTATGTCTCAATTCAATATTAAACTAAAAGTTTTCATTTGCTTTAGTTTAATTTCAAATTTAATTAACGCCCAATGGCGTGTAACAACACCTGCAGGCACCACCATTAATGATATTACTTTTACCGATCGGTATAATGGCTATGCTGTTTTTCAATCACCAGGCATCGGCAGTTGTACGGTAAGTCATGGTTTGTATAAAACAATCAATGAAGGTAAAGATTGGGTGCGTATGAATACAGGCAACACTAGCGTCATTAACGCAGTACATTTTGTAAATCAATTAACAGGATGGATTACAGGAGCCTCATCAGACATTAGAAAAACAACCGATGGTGGTGCAACCTGGGTACAACAAAGTTTTGGAGTAGGCTCAGGCAATAACGATATATGGTTTAAAGATTTAAACAATGGATTTGTTATTGGCAATAATGGTATTTTAAGAAAAACAACCAATGGAGGAGCAACATGGCAAACTATTTCAAGTGGAGTTACAGTAACTTTAAGAAGAATATTTTTTGCTAACAACAACCTCGGCTTTGTGGCTTGCAGCAATGGACAAATTTTAAGAACCACCGACGGGGGAAATACTTGGAATACTATAACCACAGGAGCAGGAGGAATTAATGATATTTTCTTTGTAGATGCCAATACTGGTTATTTATCTAGTAGCAATAATTTGTTTAAATCTGTAGATGGAGGTTTAACCTGGAGCACAGTAACCACGGGTGCTTCTTTGCCAATTTTAAGAATATTCTTTACCGACTTAAATACAGGATACTTAAGCGTTGGGGGCGAAGGCATTTACAAAACAACAAATGCAGGCCTAACATGGAATAACAATACAACTTTAAACGGGCTTTACGATACTTTTTATGCAATTTATTTTACCGATGCTAATACCGGATATATTGGTGGTGACTTAGGTAAAATTAATAAAACAGTTGATGGCGGCTTAACCTGGAAAAACATGACTACAGGATTGGGGACTGAGCTTTTTACTGTATTTGCTACCAACAGAGACACCGCATACACAGGAGGAAAAGAAGGAAAAATTTTTAAAACAGAAAATGGTGGAGTAAACTTTGTTCAACAAACACAAGCCTTTGCAACAACTATCAACAAAGTTTACTTTACCAATAATAATGTTGGTTTTGCTTGCAGCGATAGTGGAAGAATAATGAAAACCACAGATGGTGGTGAAACTTGGGGTTTAAAGCCAACAAATACATTAAGAGGGTTTACCGATTTAAGTTTCATTAATGCTAATCAGGGATTTGCTTCGGCACGCGGAGGTTTTGTTTTTAAAACAAATGATGCAGGCGAAACCTGGGATTCAATTAGTACTGGTGAGCCAGGTGTAGGCAAAGCGATTTGGTTTATAAATGAAGATACAGGTTTTGTAGCAGGCTCAAATAAAATTGCAAGCACTTTTGATGGTGGAATTACCTGGAATATCCATACATCTTCGATAGCAAGTAGTATCCAAGATATTGTATTTACCAATGACTCTTTGGGTTATTGTGCAGGTACTTTTGGTAAAGTATTATATACCACCGATGCAGGGTTAAATTGGTTTCAAACAAACAACAACAGTGGAAATGCCGACATCAGGGAGATGTGGTTTGCCAATGACAGTGTGGGCTATTTTGCAAAATTCACCAGCCAAAGCATCACCATAGATAGCTGCAAAAATGTCGGAAATATCGCAACGGCATGCCTTGCAAATAACTGGACCATGAACAGCATTAGCATGACCGATGGTGGTGCTTATGGGTATTGTGTTGGAGGTTTAAACGGAATCGTGCATCAAACCGAACAAAGAGAAATATACCGAACATTTACATCAACAAATACTTATTGTGCAGGAAACTCTATTTTTATTGGATATTTTGCCCGTGGTTTTTATGGTGCTACAAATACTTTCACCGCGCAATTAAGCAATGCTTCAGGTAGTTTTGCAAACCCTGTTAATATTGGAACTTATACAGCTATTCCAACTGTTTATCAATCGGGAATTATTACTGCAACCATTCCTCTGGGAACTGCGGTCGGTAGCAACTACAGAGTAAGAGTAATTTCATCAGACCCTGCTACGATTGGTGTTGATAATGGATATGCCATTACCATTCAACCCTCGTTTATACCCAATGTTACTTTAAATAGTAATGTCAATGGAACAGTGTGTGCTGGCAGCACGCTTTCATTAAGCACCACACCATTTGCAGGAGGTCTAAATCCAATTTATACATGGACCATCAATGGTAATAATATCAATAATAATTCAAATGTTTTAGTAACAAGTACATTGCAAGATGGCGATGTTGTACAAGTCAGTATGGTATCTAATTTGAATTGCGCCAACACCTTGCCTGTATTATCTAATACATTTGTTGCTTCTATATCAATAGGTTTGCCACTCGCCTTGGCCAACGATACAACAGTTTGTGAAAACTCAAGCGTTCAATTAAATGCGCCATTAGGATATAATTACAATTGGTTTCCAAGCCAGGGCTTAAGCAATGCAAGCATTGCCAACCCAACAGCCACAATTAACAATAATATTACTTATTTTCTAACAATTACAGATGCTACAGGATGTGCAGGAACCGACAGTATTACCATAAATTCAAATCCTTTGCCAGTGCTTAATTTAGGAAACAATCAGGCCGTTTGTGCAAATAGTATTTTACAATTAAATGCACCTGCTGGTTTTAGTTATAATTGGATACCACCTACTGGTTTAAATAATCCAACAATTGCCAACCCAACAGCTACAATTAGCAATAATATTACCTATTCATTAACAATTACAGATGCTGCAGGATGCGCAGTAACCGACAGTATTACCATAAATTCAAATCCATTGCCAGTGCTTAATTTAGGTAGCAATCAATCGGTTTGTGCCAATGGTACAATTCAACTAAATGCACCAGC
>JBILPB010000078.1:0-15003 GCA_044374175.1 Bacteroidia bacterium
TAGTAGAACCAACAGTAGTCACAGTTTCATCTTGTGCACAATAAATGTTTTTTCCTGTTTTTTTATCATACCAATCGTTAGAAATAATACCATTAACGCGAGGTACACTTCCTGTAAAGATGGATGCATGGCCTGGCCCAGTGTATGTTGGTACATAATTAAAATTGGTGTTTTTATTAAAGTATCCGCCTTTTATTAGTTTTTTAAAACCACCTTCCCCAAACTTGCTTTCGTAGCGTGTAAGGTAGTCGACACGCATTTGATCCACCACAATGCCCACAATGAGTTTTGGCTTTTGTGCTTGAGCATTCAAGGCAAAAAACAAGCAAATTATTAAGGTACAAAAAGTGTGTATTTTTTTCATTTTTAAGACTTATTTTTTATGCTCCATTTTTCTAAAAGCACTTTTGTAAAATTAGTAAATAAAAAACCTAAGCCTACGCCACAAGCAGCCCCAGCAAGTATATCAGTTGGGTAATGCACCCCTAAATATATTCTGGAGTAAGAAGTTAAACACGCGTAGGAGATTAAGATAATTTTTAAGTATAGTTGCGTAGGTTTTAATAAACTTAATGAAAACATAATGAGTGCAAATGCGTTTGCTGCATGCCCTGAGAAGAAACCATAGGTGCCTCCTCTGTAATCGTTTACAGTATGCACTAATTGCCCAAAAGCAGCATTGTGTGTAGGGCGGTAACGTTGCACTATTTCTTTAAAAACATTAGCCGTTTGATCGCTAAACAAAATTAAGCCGACAGCGCATAACATGATAATCCAGGTGCCTTTGCCATACTTTTTATAAATGAGATACAAAATCCAAGCATACAAAGGAATCCAAAACAAACGATTACTTAATAAACTCATGGGTGCATCTAACCAATTTTGATGCATCCCATTCAATAAAAAAAACAACTTATGATCAGCTTCAACTATGGAATCGAAAGCGCTCATTGTTTTTAGTTTAAGGCATTCCACAACATATCTTTGAGTTCTTTCAAATGATATTGTGTATGTGATGAAATAAAAATATGAGGAATATTGGGTAATCTTTTTGCAATATCAGCTTCTAATTCTTCATCAATTAAATCGTATTTAGAGATAGCCAGGATGCGCTGTTTATCCAGCAGTTCGGGATTAAATTGTTCTAATTCATTTAATAAAATTTCATACTCTTTTTTAATATCATCACAATCGGCAGCAATTAAAAATAGTAAAACTGAGTTGCGTTCAATATGTCTTAAAAAGCGGTGCCCAAGCCCTTTTCCTTCGTGTGCGCCTTCAATAATTCCTGGAATATCTGCAACCACAAACGACTTATAATCATGATATTTTACAATCCCTAATTGTGGGGTTAAGGTGGTAAAAGGGTAATTGCCAATCTCTGGTTTAGCTGCAGAAATTTTTGATAACAAAGTTGATTTACCAGCGTTAGGAAATCCAACTAAACCAACATCGGCCAACACTTTTAATTCTAAAATTTTCCAAAGTTCTTCACCTGGTTCACCAGGCTGGGCAAAGCGTGGTGTTTGAAACGTAGCACTTTTAAAATGAAAGTTCCCAAGGCCACCACGACCACCTTTTACTAAAATTTTTTCTTCGCCATCTTCAGTAATTTCAAAATGCACCTCTCCAGTTTCTGCATCGCGAGCAACAGTTCCTAATGGCACATCAAGATATTCGTCATTACCATAAGCGCCTGTTTTTAAGGAACTTCCACCACCGCCACCATCATCGGCTATTACATGTTTACGAAATTTCAAATGGAGCAAGGTCCAGAGTTGTTTATTCCCTCTAATGATAATATGTCCGCCTCTACCACCATCACCACCATCGGGACCACCTTTTGCAGTAAGTTTACTGCGGTGTAAATGAGCAGAACCTGCGCCACCTTTGCCCGAACGGCACATAATCTTTACATAATCAACAAAGTTGGTTTCCGACATTGGGTATTTAGAATAAAAAAAACTGCAATAAAATATGCAGAAAAATGAGTATTGATGAGCGTTTAATTATATTGATGCACCGCACTAATTTCGGCACAAAGCGCATTGAATATTTCGTCAATACTTCCAATACCATTTACTGCATGAAATTTATTTTGAGCACTGTAGAAGTCCTTTAATGGTGCAGTTTTATTGTTATATTCTTTAATTCGATTGCGAATAATTTCTTCGTTTTGATCATCAGCACGGCCAGAATCTTGTCCTCTCAAAAGCAAGCGTTTGGTAAGCTCTTCATTATCTACTTCTAATGCCAACATGCAGTTGATGCTTGTGTTTTTTTCGGACAACAGATTATCCAAAGCTTCTGCTTGAGCTGCTGTGCGCGGAAAGCCATCAAAAATAAAACCTTTGGCTTGTTGATTATGCTCCAGTTTAGATCTGATCATACCAATTACTACAGCATCTGGCACCAATTCGCCTTTGTCCATTAATAACTTGGCCTGCATACCTAATTCGGTTTGCTGTGCAATTTCTGAGCGCAATAAATCACCTGTTGAAAGGTGTATCAATTGAAATTTTTCAATCAACTTTTCTGATTGCGTGCCTTTACCAGCACCTGGAGGACCAAACAAAACTATATTTAACATGTTTGCTAAATTTTATAATTAAGCGGCTAATTTACAACACCAAACTGAGTTTGCCAAATTGAAAGGCAGTATTTGATGGAGAAGCCCTATTTCTTTACCTTTTCAGGATTATCCTTTAAAAAAGCATCCCATCCAGAATAGCTCTTTTGCCCGGCTGTTTTACTGTTTTGAAAATAATGACAAACTGCAGCACCTAAAGCATCAGTAGCATCCTGTGTTTCGCCATCCAATTGATTTTTAAGATTTAATATACTTTTAAGCATAGCTGCTACTTGTTCCTTTGAAGCATTTCCATTGCCAGTAACAGCTTGTTTTATTTTTCTTGGTTGATATTCTGTGATGGGGATATTTCTATACACTGCAGCTGCAATAGCTACGCCCTGGGCTCTTCCAAGTTTCAACATGGATTGTACATTCTTTCCAAAAAAAGGGGCTTCAATAGATAGCTCATCGGGCATGTACTGCTCAATTAAAACTAACATGCATTCAAATATCTTTTTCAATTTCAACGCATGATCGTCATACTTACTCAAATTAAGCACACCCAAGGCAACTAGCACAGGTTTATTCTGCTTTACCTGCAAAATCCCATATCCCATGATATTAGTACCAGGGTCAATACCAAGTATTACACGATCTTTATTTACTTCCTTCGGGGTTTTTGAAATCATATTTTGCAGAAAAACGATTCAAAATTAGTATAATTGTGTGGCACATGAACCAAAAATTATCCTCATCATTTAATTTAAAGTACCTTAACTTTGTTTTGGTAGGTCTTGCACTTGCCTATTTAGCTTATAAATTCAATGATTATCATCAACAAAATTATGGACAGTTATTTATTGATATTCTTTCAAAAGGGAATAGTGAAGTATTTATTTTGGCCATCTTACTCATTCCATTAAACTATGGTTTAGAAGCAAAAAAGTGGCAAATTTTATTGAGTCCATTACAAAAGGTGGGTTTATTAAATGCATTCAAATCTATTTTAGCTGGCACCACCATCAGTATTTTTACACCTAACAGAACTGGAGAAGTAATTGGCAAGGTAGTTTATTTAGATTTACAAGAAAAAATGAAAGCCGCTTTGCTCAACTTTAGTGGCAGTATGGCACAAATGATTTGTACCAGCTTAGCTGGATTATGGGGAACCATTATTTATTTAAAATTTTATTCATTTAAAGATATTGATTTACCAGCTACTGAAGTAATTTATGGGTTGGCTATCATTTGTAGTGTTTTGGCATTTTTAATTTATTTTAATCAACAAAAATTTTTTACCTGGATAAGCAAAAAAAAATGGGCTAAAAAAGTATATATCAGTTTTACCAATAAGCAGCAATTTAAAAGCAGTTTACAGGTTAAAGTTTTAGCCATCTCTATTTTGCGTTATTTGGTTTTTTCATCACAACTTGTTTTGTTACTTAATTTTTGCGGTATATACGCATCATTTTTTCAGCTCTTTTTACTTTGCACCATATTTTTTTTAGTGATATGGTTTCTGCCTTCCTTTGCCCTTACCGAGCTTGGTGTAAGAGGTTCAGTTGCTGTAATGTTGTTTCAAAATGTAAGTGAAAATATCTCGGGTGCCTTGTTAGCTGTAGTTTTACTTTGGATTATTAATGTGGCGCTTCCAGCACTTATTGGCTGTGTTTATGTGTTTAATTTAACTGGTAAAAAACAATAATTGCTATGTCGTTAGGAAGCATCATTCTCTTTTTTTATTGCCTTCTATCAGCGTTAGTGTATTTAGGTCTGATGCTTTATTTTAGAGGAGGGTTAAAAAAAAATTCAATCCCATCAATTCAAAGGAAAAATTCAATTACTTTTATTAGCGTTGTTGTTTGTTTTAGAAACGAAGAAAGTAATTTGCCAGTGCTTTTAGAAAGTCTCGTTTCACAGCATTATCCGGTCAATAATTATGAAATAATTTTATATAATGATGCATCAAATGATGGTTCAATGGCTATTATAAAAAATTTTCAAGCGCAATATACCGCACCTTTAATAATATGCAGAGATGTTCCACTAAAACAGGGTGCAAATTCTCCTAAAAAATTAGCTTTAAATGATGCTGCAAGTAAAAGCAATGCTGAATTGATTGTAGTTACTGATGCTGACTGCACTTTAAATTCAAATTGGTTAGTATTAATTGAACAGAGCTATTTGCAAGAAAATGCATTAATGATTGCTGGGCCAGTTGCCACAAAAAAAGGAAACGGTTGGCTTTATGAACTACAGTATATCGAGTTGCAGGCACTCGCTGCAGTCAGTGCAGGAGCTATTGGTCACAAAAATGCTATCATGTGTAATGGAGCAAATTTAGGTTTTAATCGCAAAGCTTTTTTATCGCTCGATCCTTATAAGTACAATCTTCATATAAGCAGTGGCGATGATATGTTTTTGCTATTGCAAATGCAGCACTATCATAAAAACAGAATTGTTTATTTGGCGCATGCTGAATCAGTAGTATATACTAAAGGAAAAGAGAATTTGCTCGACTATCTTAACCAAAGGGTTAGATGGGCATCAAAATCAAAAAGCTATCAGCAGTATGTAATAAAACTGATTGCATTATTGGTTTTAAATTTTAATGCAATACCTTTATTTATACCTCTTTTAGCGCTAAAAATAAATTGGATCTATGTATTGATACTTTTTATAAGTTTAATATTAATAAAGCAAACAGCTGATATATTATTGCTTTCAAGATTTTCGAAACAGGTTGATATGAAAGTAAATTATTGGAAGCTGTTGCTTTTTCAATACATAGAAGCCTTGCTAACGCTGTTGATAGCGCTTAAATCAATAAAAGGAAGCTATGTTTGGAAAGACAGGAAACAACATTTTTAATTGTAAATCCATTGCGCAGGATTCAATAGAACAGAGCCTTTCCATATTTCAAAATGCATTTCACTTCGCTCTTCTTCGCCATCTAAAACCACACCAATAGGCTGTTTAGTTTTTACTTTATCGCCTTTGCTTACGTTTACAGAGGCTAAATTTGAGTATACTGTTAAATATTCTCCATGTCTAATAATTACCGCTTTTCCAGCCCCTGGAATACTGATAACACCGCTCACCACGCCATCAAAAACAGCCCTGGTGTTTGCCGAGTTTTTGGTGCTAATATCAATCCCATTGTTTTTTACTTTGATGCCTTTTAATACAGGATGATCGTGTTCGCCAAAGCTACTACTGATGATGCCTTCGGCTACAGGCCATGGTAATTTTGCTTTGTTTGCCGCAAAACTATTTGATAGCTTTTGCGCTTCAGGTGTTAATTTCAATTCAGCTTCTTCAACCTCTTTTTCAGTTTCTTTTTCTTCTTCTTTGGTTGTTTTTGTGAGCACAGGTTTATTTTCCTTCTTTGCAGCAGAAATAGCCGCTTCCTTTTCTTTTTTCCTTTTTGCTTTAGCTGCTTCGCGAGCTTCTTCTCTTACTCTTTTTAATTCATCATCAATTATTTTTTTGATGGCTGCATTTAATTTATTTGCATCAGATTGTTTCTTTGCCAATTCTTTTTTTAATTGCTTTTCCTTACTCTGTAGCTGTGTAAGTACTTTTTCCTTTTCTTGTTTTTCTTTGGTAAGGGTTTGCTTTTCATCCTCTTCATTCAGCAAAAGTTTGTTTTTATCTTGCTTTTTTTCCTGAAGATTTATATTTTGCTCATATATTTTCTTCTTAGTGCTATCAATCAACGCAGCTTGATTTTTTCTAAAGTCGCTGTATTGTTGAAAATACTTTAATCTTTTGAAAGCCTGATTAAAATCTTGTGATGAAAAGACAAACATCAATTTATCATAGCTACTTTGATTTTTGTACGCATAATAAATCATTGAAGCATACTCTTTCTTTAATTTTTCCAATTCATTTTGCAGATAATTGATCCGTTGCTGGTTATCGCTAATTTGATTGCCTAATAAATTTATTTCAGAACCAATGGTGTTAATTAATTCTTCGCGCATGCCAATCTTTTTATTGAGCGTTACCAACTGATTCAGCGATATGCGTTTGTTCTTTTTAGTTTCATTCAACATCTGGTTGGTGACCTTTATTTCACTTTGAAGTTGAGATTTTTTTTTCTCTAATTCCTTTTTACTCTGCGCACATAGCTGGCTTGTAAAAAACAGAAATAAAACAAAGCCTATTTTACCTAATACGTTCATATTTTGCAGGAATATTAAAAGGCATGGTTTGTGGCTTGTCGTGTATCACTTTACTATAATCTAAGTCTAAAGTAATGAGCTTTTGTGTTTGAATTACAAAATTGGCTTTAAAGGGGAAATAATTGGAATCTACTACCTGAAAATCGCTATAATTTGCTGTAAATGTTCTGTCGTTAGGGAAATCATTGATGACTATTTTATGTACTTTAAAGGTTAATGGATGTAGCCAGATTCGCTGTGCCAATTCTTTTGTAGCAATATTGTCTAGATTGTCTTTCAGCGCCTTTTTTAATTTTCTTTTTTTGATGGTACTTAATAAATAGTAGGTGCTATCTTTTGCAGATTTTAGGTTTTCATCTTCATCATAAAACTCCATACTATTACCAATGAGCACTGATTGCATGGTTTCAAAATCAACATCTATGTTTAGCAACTTGCTCAAATATTGGTAATCTCCTACAAAATACTTGTTATTTAATTTATCCATAAAGCGAACAGAGTCTTGCGTAATAAGCATTCTGGCACCTTCAATACCTAGTACTGAAACAGAGAGCCACATGGCACTGTCTTTTTTTGCACGCACCGAAACAGTAAATGATTGTTTGTTATCTTCTGTAATTACATCGGCACTAAATTTTGACGTAAGCCAATTGTATTTAAACTCATTTTCCTTTAAATAATTACTTAGCGCTTTTGGTGTTTTAAAATCTAAACGTTGGTTTACAGTTTCAGGAGGCTTAACAGGTGGTTTTATAGGTTTTAAGGTTCGACATGACTCAAAAAAGAATATACTTATTAAGAAAATTAATAAAGTTGTATGCTGATATGTAAACTGATTCCTTTCTGTCATGATTATACAGATTATTCAATCAGTTTTTTCTCATTTATTTTTCTTTCAAGATTATCGCTGCCAGTACCAGCTTTTTTGGCTTTCATCCAATAATCTAAAGCAATATCACTGTTGTTTAATTTGTATTGAACATCACCTAAATGTTCTAAAATAACTGCATTGTTCGCTGCACCATTAGATACTGCTTTTTCTAACCACAATTTTGCGTCTTCATATTTCCCTAAACCATACAATATCCATCCATAGGTATCATTGTATGATGCATTATCTCTTTCAATTTCATTAGATTTTTTCGACATTTCCTCAGCCTTATCTAATTTTACATTTCGCAATGAAAGGTAGTAGGCATAATTATTTAAAACATAGGTATCGTTTGGATTAATTTTAAGGGCCTCCTCATAGGCTTCATCAGATTGATCCATTTGTTTGGTGCGATAATAGGCGTCACCAATATTGGCATAAAATTGACCCAATAAAGGCTTATTATCAATGATAATGTTTTTACCCTGATTGAGTATTATTAATGCTTCCTGAGGGTTTTTTTCTTGAAGGTAAGCAATGCCTAAAAGCAAATAAACAGTTGGTTCATTAGGAAACAATTCTACGGCCTCCTTACCATGCTTAATCATTTCGGTAAATTGCTGTAATTCACTTTCAATAATGAGTAATTGATTCCAAATGACATACTTGCTTTTATCTAATTCTACAGCTTTAGAAAAATACTCTTTTGATTTTTCTAATTTTTTATCTCGATAATAAAAGTCGCCTGCAATGCTGAATGCTTTTGCTTCTTTTGGATGCGCTTTTATCAACAAATCGCATAACAATAAACTTTGAAGCTTTAACTCTTCGGATTTTTCGCTAACAACATAATAGCTCAATAATATTTTTACCTTACTATCAATATCAAGTTCTTCAGAATTAAAGGCTTTTTCGAGGTAAATAAAGCCTTTTGGATAATCTCTTTTTTGGCGATAATATTCGGAAAATGATAAGTTGATAAAGGCATTGTCAGGGTCCAATTTTAGGGCCTTTTGATAAGTATCTACTGCCTCAGTATCCATATTATTAGCGCCATATAATTCGGCTAAAATGCCATAATATTTAGCATCATCAGGTGCAGTGGTTATAAGTTTGTTAATTTCCTCCACGGCTTTGTCTAACTTGCCCATGCGGATATATATTTTTTCCTTTTGTAAAGAAAGTTCAGCATTTACACCAATTTTTGTTTCCAATTCATTGTATATCTGAATGGCATCATTGGGCTTATTCATACGCAAGTAGCAGTCTGCAAAATCGTAATAAATATCTGAACGCTCTGGAAATGACTTTATTAATTTCTGATAAATTTTAATGGCTTCAGCTGGTTTTTTATTTCTTTGTAAAGCTTCCACAAAAATAATAGCATACCACTCATTTTCAGGGTTTAATGTGTAAGCCTTTTTGCCATACAATTCTGCATTTTGAAAATCATTTACATTTAAGGCAATAATACACAGTTCGTAAGCCGCAGCTGCATTATTAGGGTCAATCTGCAAACATTTTTTGTACAAACGAATGGCATCTTCTGTATTGCCAAGTAACTTTTCTTTACTAGCGCTAACAAAATAATGATTTACATCAATGTCTTGTTTTGTAAATAACTTGGTTTCTCCTTCCTTACTATTAGTAGACGTGGATGTAGTCGATTTACTTCCCTTGCATCCATAAAGAGCAACAGATAAAATAAAAAATAAGCTATAAATGGAAAGTTTCAACCTTTTTAGTTAAAAATATTCGTGCTAAAGTAGAAAAATTAAACCAATAGCAGGCTGTTAAACTTTGTAAACAGAATAATCGCTTACACTTAAATCCAGTATTGAATGTTTTATTTCGGCATACGCACCAATCATACTATTATCAATTACACAATTTTGAATTGTGCTGTTGTTTTGTATGATGCTATTTTTAACATTAGAATTAATAATACTTGTATTAGCACCAATAGAGGCAAAAGGCCCAACTACAGAATTTTCTAATACCGCGTTTTCTCCAATATAGCAAGGTTCTATAATTAATGAATTAGTATTTTTTACTGATTTTGCCACTAATGATATGCCTTCATTAAATGCTAAAATTCTGGCATTAGTATATACGGTGGCGTCTTTATTTCCACAATCGAGCCACTCAGTAATTTTACCTGGTGAAAACTGAGCCCCTTTTTGCTTCATATTTTCCAAAGCGTTGGTCAGTTGATATTCACCTTTTTCTTTAATATTATTATCTAAAAGATATTGTAATTCTTTTTTTAGATAGTCGCCATCTTTAAAGTAATATATCCCAATAATAGCAAGGTCCGAAACAAAAGTTTGCGGTTTCTCAACAAAATCAGTAATCACATTTTTATCGTTCACTTTAACAACACCAAACATTCTGGGATCATCAATTTTTTGAACCCAAATAATACCATCATGTTGGGCTGTTTCAATTTTAAAATCGGCTTTAAAAAGGGTATCTGCAAAGGCCACAATAACTTTACCTGTTAATGCTTGTTGAGCACACAAAATGGCATGCGCAGTTCCCAAAGCTTCTTCCTGATAATGAATAGATCCTTTTGCGCCCAAACTTTCGGCAATAGCAATAAGTTTAGCTTCTGTTTCTTTTCCAAAATCACCAATCACAAAGGCAATTTCATCAATATTTTCATCAATTACTTTAGCGATATCTTCAACCAAACGTTGAACAATTGGTTTGCCAGCTACTTGAATTAGTGGTTTAGGCACTGTTAATGTGTGTGGGCGCATTCTTTTGCCCATACCTGCCATTGGTACAATAATCTTCATACTTCTTGCTTTATAAATTTATATTGAACCGGTATGTCCAAAACCACCGGCTCCTCTTTTAGTTTCAGACAAACTTTCAGCTGTTGTCCAGTTAATTTTTACATAGTTACTGATTACCATTTGAGCAATCCTGTCACCGTTATTCACTGTAAAATCGGTATCAGATAAATTTACCAATAGTACTTTTAGCTCGCCACGGTAGTCTGCGTCAATGGTCCCCGGACTGTTTAAAACAGTGATGCCATTTTTAAAAGCCAAACCACTTCTTGGTCTGATTTGGGCTTCTAAACCTTCTGTAAGTTCAATAGATAAACCTGTTGGGATAAGCGCTCTTTGCATGGGTTTTAAAACAACAGGCTCAATTAAAAATGCTCGTAAATCCATACCTGCCGAAAGCAATGTTTCATAGGCAGGCAATGGATGAGTAGATTTATTGGTTATATTTATATACATCTAATTAAAATTGGCGCGCAAAGGTAAATATTTAAGTTTAATCACCCAATGATTAATAAATCACTTTCTTATTTTACGCAAATATTTATTGTAAATTATCTTGAAAGAGTTACATTACCTTTTAATTCACCAAAAGTACCATCATACTTTTCATATTTAAGATAATAGGTATATATTCCTGCTACAACAGGTTTGTCGTTGTGCATACCATTCCATCCATCTTTTTGCTCAGAAGTTGTAAATATTTTCATTCCCCAACGGTCAAAAATATCTAAGGTAAAGGATTTAATTCCAGTACCTCTTACATATAATTCATCATTGGTGCCATCTAAATTTGGAGAAAAAGCTGTTGGTATAAATATATTAAATTCATTTGTGACAAATACATCAACAGTATCTCTTGCAATACAGCCTGTTGAGATATCAGTTACAGTGAGTAAAAAGGTTGTAGATATTTCGGGATTTGCATTAGTGGTTTCACAAATATCACAAACCAAAAAAGTGGCTGGTTCCCATAAATATAGGGCATTAGTGCTACTAGTAGTAGCAATTAGTAATGTGCTTTGACCATTAATTATTGTATCTTGTGATGTAGAAGCTTCAGCTGTTGGAGGTTCTGCGATTTCAACAGTAATAACATTTGACAAAGCAGTATTACTACCATTTATACACACATAATTTGAATTCATGATGACTGAGATTAAGTCTCCATCACTAAATAAATCACTAATAAAAGTATTTGAACTTCCATCTTGCACTGTTACCCCGTTTAATCTAAAAATAAAATTAGGGCTTGCTCCCCCAAATAATGGCGTAGCTGTAATAGTTATTGGTTGCCCAGTGCAAACTATTTCTGGCTCTGCTAAAATGATAACAGCAGGTGTAGCATTGGGTGTTATATTTAGATTTATAATATTAGAAATTATTTGAACTGGATTAGCACAAACAGCAGTAGAATTTACTTGGAATGATATCGTGGCATTGCCAGTTAATGCGCTGCTACTATAGTTTAGTCCAGTTTGGCCAGGTATTGGTGCATTGTTTAAAAGCCATTGCATTGTTGGACTGCTACCAGCATTATTAACGATGGCTGAAAATGAAATTAACGTGCCTTCACAAACATTTGTATTTGAGGAGGTAATAATAGCCTCAGGCACAGCGCTTGGATTGATAATAACAATAATTTCACTTCTTGGACTTTCGCATCCGCCAGCAGATTGGCTAACATAATAACTTGTATCACCTGCTATTGATGTTTGAGGTGTAAGTGTAGTTACACCGGATCCACCAGTAAGCGTGGTATACCAAAGTAAACTTGTTCCTGTAGCAGTTAATGCTGTTGCAACTGCTCCTTGACAATATGAAATTGGGGTAACAACAATTGGCGCTGCAGGTAATGGATTTATAATCACATCAATTTGTGCTCTAACGCTTTCACATCCATTGTTTATTTCACTCACATAATAACTTGTTGTACCTAAAGCTAGTGTAGATGGAATTGGCGCTGTTGAAGAGCCTGTACCTCCTGTTGGTACTGTGTACCACAATAAATTAGTACCTGTTGCAGTTAATGCAGTAGCCACTGTATTTAAGCATAAATTTACAGGACTAATAACTGCCGGTGCTGCAGGAGGTGAAGTTACAGTTACATCTATCTGCGCTAATGCACTTTCGCAACCTGCTACTGTTTGAGATACATAATAACTAACCGTACCCACAACTGCCGAAGATGGAGTAGGTGCAGTTGTTGAACCTACTCCTCCAACAGGTATGGTATACCAAAGTAAATTTGTGCCTGTTGCTGTTAATGCACTTGTGCTAATTCCAACGCAATAAAACACAGGAGTAGTTACCACAGGAGGATTTGGTGCTGCAGTATTTGTGATTTGCTGAGCAGCAGTAACTGCACTACATCCAGCTGCATCAGTTACTGTTAATGTGTATGTGTCTGCTGATTGATTGTTCAAATCAGCGCTTGTTGTAGAAGTACTTATCACAACAGAAGCTGAATTAGTCCATGTGTAGGTGAGCGTACCTGTACCTGTTACAGTGTATCCGGAAATTGAACCATCACTTAATCCACAATTGCTAGGTGTAACTACGGGTACTCCACTGATTACAGGTGCTGCACTTACTTGAACAACTATTTGTGCATTTGGTCCTTCGCAGCCCGAAACAGTTTGTGTTACATAATAATTACTTGTTCCTGCTGCAAGTGTTGAAGGAGTTGGTGCAGTAGCACTTCCTGTTCCGCCAACAGGCAATGTGTACCAAAGTAAACCATTTCCTGTAGCAGTTAATGCTGTTGCAGTGGCCCCTTGGCAATAATTTACTGGTGTAGTTACAATTGGCGCAGCTGGTGTTGCATTTGTAATAATATCAATTTGTTGCAGCGGGCTTTCGCAACCTGCAACTGTTTGTGATACATAATAACTTACTGTTCCCGCTAAGGTAGTACTTGGTGTTGGTGCAGTAGCAGAACCAGTGCCTCCTACAGCAATAGTGTACCACAATAAACTTGTTCCAGTTGCAGTTAATTGGGTGGCGATGTCGCCTTGACAGTAATTGATAGGAGTTGTGGCAATTGGTGCCGCAGGTGCAGCATTGTTTGTTATTTGCACAGGCACTCCAGTGGTAGAACAACCAACAGCATCAGTTACAGTTAATGTATAGGTGCCAGCGGGTTGATTATTTAATGTAGCGTTAGTAGTTGAACTACTCACTACTGCTAAAATTGAATTGGTCCAGGTATAAGTTAGGGTAACAATACCTGTTGCACTTAATCCTGTGATTGCACCATCGCTTTGCCCGCAAGAACTTGGTGTTACAGAAGCTGTACCATTGATTACTGGTGGTGCATTCACTTGTACAATTATTTGAGCTCTCGGGCTTTCGCATCCTCCGGTGGTTTGAGAAACATAGTAACTTACATTACCCAATGATGCAGATGAAGGGGTTGGTGCAACCGCACTTCCAACACCACCAACTGGCACTGTGTACCATAATAAACTAACACCTGTTGCTGATAAAGCAGAGGTTGTTGCTCCTTGGCAAATATTAATTGGCGATGTAACATTTGGCGCAACTGGTGCATTATTAATAATTACATCAATTTGTATTCTGGCACTTTCACAACCATTTACTGTTTGTGAAACATAATAGCTCGTAGATCCAACAATTGCAGTTGAAGGAGTTGGAGCAATTGCACTTCCCACTCCTCCCACAGGTACTGTATACCATAGTAAATTTGTTCCTGTTGCGGTTAATGCTAGTGCAGTTGCACCTAAGCAATAATTAACAGGCGTAGTTACAACTGGTCCTGAAGGTGGTGCTGCTGAGGTGATCACCACTGGTCCGTAGGTATTTGAACATCCGTTAGCATCTGTTACAGTTAGATTATAATTGCCAGCAGGCTGATTTGACAAATCGGCATTGGTGGTGGTTGTGCTCACTACAATTGGCACCGTGTTGGACCAAACGTAGGTAATGGTGCCAGTTCCACTTGCAGTTAAACCAGTGATTGAACCATCTGAAGCACCGCAAGAAGCAGGTGTGGCACTAGCACCACCACCAAAAGTTGGGAATGGATTTACAACCACATCAATTTGTGCTCTAGGACTTACGCAACCTCCAACAGTTTGCTGAACATAGTAACTTGTAGTGCCAGGAATACCAGTAGCAGGCGTTGGCGCACCGCTAGGACTTCCTCCAACGGGAACAGTAAACCATTCTAAACTAGTACCAGTGGCTGTTAAAATAGAAGCGCTTGCATTTTGACAATAGGTAACAGGACTTGTAACTGTTGGTGGTGCAGGCGGGGGAGTTATTGTAATGGCTTTACTAGCTGAGGAGGTTGAACCACATGCATCGGTTACGATGCAATACAATGTGTATGCGCCTGCTGTAGGGAAGTTAATTACTGCAGGTGAACCTACTCCAACAGAAGGCAAACCTGTAGGACTTAAGCTCCAATTGGTTGTGTAAGGACCAACACCATATTGAGTCCCGAGTGAGGTAGCTGTAATATTTTGTCCTGCACAAACACTTGTGGCTGAAACATTAAATTGATTAGGTGCTGCATTGATGAAATTAAGGGTTTGCCCTTGGATAACCATATTC
>JBILPB010000007.1:0-50647 GCA_044374175.1 Bacteroidia bacterium
AATTCTCTGACGTTGGCCACCAGATAATTTTGTACCATTCTCACCAATGTTAGAATTTAAACCCTGAGGCGATTTATCAACTACTTCATCAAGTTTAGAAAGTTTTAATACCCGGTTGAGTTTGTCTATATCAATATCTTCTTTGGGTACACCAAAAGCAATATTTTCATAAAAATTACCGTCTATGATAAACACACTTTGCTTTACATAGCCAATCAGTTGGCGCCATTGATTTTCTTCTTGCACCGTAACCTGTTTGTTATCAATATATAAGCCGCCTTGCTGTTCTTTCAAAAATCTTAATAAAATATTAATAATGGTAGTTTTGCCTGAACCTGATTTGCCAATTATTCCAACCTTTTGACCTTTCAATACTTTTAGATTTAAACTGTCAACCGATAATTTGTTACCACTTGGATATCGGTAAGAAACAGCTCTAAATTCAATATTTTCATTAAAATCTAATACTACATCATTATTATTTTCACTTGTATTTGGAATAGGCTGTAAGCCATCTTTAATAATTTGTATAACATACTGAAAACCCTTAATACTGCCCAATGCAATTAACATTCGATTCATGGATGGCATCACGCGATAGGCAGCTGCAATAAAAAGTGGTAACATTATTGAAATACTTTCTCTTGCACTTGGACTAAACAGGGTATAAGCAAACATAATGATAACAGCACTTATAGCTGTAAGTTCTATGATTTTACTTGGTATAAGATTTAAAGTAAATGAATTGGTAAAAACGCGTTTAAACTTTATTTGATTTAATTTAAAAACACCCATAAAGTATTTTTCTTTGTTAAATAACTTTACATCTATATAGCCATGAATGGTTTGATAGGCTTGTTTAGTAAGTTCTGTATTTAAGCGATTACGTTCTTTTTCATAAAACTGTGTTCTGCTTTTGATGAGTTTGTAGGTTAAAATAAAGGATGGTGTAAGTGTAACTACCATTAATCCAATTACAGTAATATTATATAACGATATAGCAACTAAAATTATAATTAATACCACAATTTCTGACATTAAAATTAATGTTGGCAACAATAAATAGGTCGAAAAATGAAAGGGCATAATTTGAATGTTCCTCACCAAATTTGTGCTGTTATGATCATTAAAATATTGTAAATCATGATTCATGATATTCTCAAATTGTTTCTGAGAAATGTCGGTTGCTACACTATAAGAATATCTTGACTGAAGAAAGCTGATTATAGCAGCTGCAGCATTCTTGAAAAGGAAAACAAACCAAAAGCAAATTAGAATAAAATAAAGAAAAGCATTGTCACTTTCAAATCCTAAATTAACAAAAACAGAATGAATAAATGCACTTTTATGAATATTAGTTGGATCAAAAATAAGCGTTGCAACCGGCAAAATAGCCGCTAAACCCAGAACATCTAAAACACCACCAAATAAGATTAAAAAAATCATCAACACGATTTTTTTCTTATGGTGCGGAAAAATAATACTATTGATGTCTTTGATAGTAGAGAATACAATATTCTTGAGGAGAAATTTTTTCATAAGCTAGTATCGATTATGAATTAAGGTCTGAATATGCTTTATAAGCTGCACCATATCTCCTATAGTAATAATTATTTTTTACCTTTTTTACACTATTCAATACAAGGCAAAAATGATTTGGATTGTGGGCCTTAAATATTTCTTGGGCATTGGTTAAACTATCTCTAAATGGATATTTTGTATTCATTACAAATATATTCACATCTGCCATTTGCATCAATACAATGGCATCAGAAATTAATGAAACAGGCGGAGTATCAATGATAATATAATCATAATTAGCTTTTCCAAAGTCTATGATATCTTTCAAATGTTTGCTTAAGATGAGCTCCGAAGCATTGGGTGCAGCCGAACCTGAAAGCAATACATGTAAGTTTTCCACTTCAGTTTTTCTTAAAAAATCTTCAGTTTTACCCTTTCCCACCAAAATACTAGTTATACCAGGTTTGTCGTTTGTCAGTCCTAGTGCCTTATAAACTCTAGGTTTGTGCAAATCTAATTCAAGTAATAACACTTTTCTTCCACCTTTTGCTAATAGCGCACCTATGTTTACAGTGCAAAATGTTTTACCTTCACTCGGATGATTGGAAGTGAGCAAATAAACCTGACAATTACTATCAGTGTTATTCATAAACTGCAAATTGGTGCGCAGTGTTCTAAAAGACTCGGTAACTGCCGATCTTGGGTCATCGCTTATTGCCTTTTCTACATTCGAAAAGCTTTCTGCATACATTACTTCTCCTAAAACTGTCAAGAAGGTTTTTTGCTTTAATTCATCCAATGTTTCAACTGTTTCATAAAAAGAAATTCGAATAAATACAATTAATAAACTTACTAAAAATCCAACACCAATAAAGGTATAGGTTATTTTAGATTTGTTTGGTTTTACAATTCCTAACGAAAGGGCAGATTCAATAATCTTGCTTTGAGGCACAATACCAGCCCTGGCTATTGTATTTTCTGCCTTCTTTTGAAGCAAGAAAGAATACATTTTTTGATTAACCTCTAAATTTCTCTCAATATTGAGTAATTCTCTTTGTTTAATTGGAATACTGCTGATTTTTCCTTCAAACCTGTCAACTTGTTTTTTTAAAGCCGCTTTTTGCGAGACAATGGCAGTTCTAGAATTGTTGATATAATTTAAAATCGTTATTTTTTTATCGTTTAACACCTTATCAAGGATTAACATTCCAGGATTAGTCATAGTTCCTGAAAACTTTGCCTTATTCCTTTCCATTTGTAAGTTATATAAATCGGATACATTTTTGGAAAAAGATTGGTCAGAAGCAGGTAAGAAAATGGTGGGTGGCACCAACTCAGGATCTTTATCTTCAATTATATATTTTTCAATAGAGTTAAATGAAGCCTCCATTAAATCTAATTTATTTAACTCGGTTTGGTTAATTACAAGCTGATCAAAATAGTTTTCTTCTTCTTTTGATAAATCTAAAATCGATTCGGCCTGCTTATAATTTTGCAATCTGTCTTCAATGGAGGTCATCATTTCAGTTAATTCCTCTAACTGTTTTTCTATGTAAGTCAGCGTACGACTATTAATATCTAATTTAGAATTTAATGTAATGTCAATATATACCTTACCTAAGGTGTCTAAAAAGGTTATAGCTCTTTGTGGAATAATATCCTCAACTGTAATTTGAACAATGCCACTATATTCTGGAATTTCAACATTGATCGAATGTTGAAATTTTCGTACCAAATTGGCACGGTTGTGAAACTGAATTAAATAATCAACCTCTTTTATTTTATTTTCAGTAATAGCCTGAATAGCAGAAGTTTTATTAATCGTTAAATTAAAATCTTTGGTAATAAGTGCTTTGTTAAAATATCCCTCTTTTGTAATTTCATTTTCGCCTAGCCTATATTTAAGGGCGAATTTGCTTATGTTAAGTATTTTAAATTCAATTAATTGCTCAAACAATAATGGATTAATTGCTTTAAACGTAACCTTATAAGGTATATCATCATAAAGTTCCTTGGTACGAATTCTTCCTTTAATATAATAAGAAACATCTAGATCTAATTTATCAACTGTTTTTTTTATTAAATCGAAAGATTTAATAACTCGCATAGCATTGTAGTTTTCGCTATAATCTTTATAACCAAGTGGTTGGGCGCCAGATTGTATAATGCTTTGTGAGTCATAAGCATCATTGGAGTTCAGTAATATTTGTGTTGATGCAGCATAAACATCTGTTAATTTATACGTATAGAAATAGGCAGAAACATAGGCAACAATTAAACACGATAAAATAATATACCAATTTTTTACAAAGGTGCGCCACAGCGACTTTAAATCATCTAGACTGATTATTGAATCTGTTTTTTCGTTACTCACGGAGATTTTATAAATTGCGCAAATATACTAATTGTAGTTAAACTCAATTTTATTAGGCTGCAATTATAAGTAAATTAACTAATTATTTAAATTTAATCGATGTTCAAAACTATTGCTTTGCTTACCGCATCTAATTTTTTTATGACTTTTGCCTGGTATGGTCATTTAAAATTTAAAGACCAATTATTATGGAAAGTTGTGCTTATCAGTTGGTTAATTGCCTTTTTTGAATACTGTCTTCAAGTGCCAGCCAATAGAATTGGGAATACTTATTTTTCCTTATTTCAATTGAAAACGTTGCAAGAAGTTATTGGTTTAACTGTTTTTGCGTGTTTCGCTGTTTTTTTTATGCAAGAAACCATCAAATGGAACTATATTGTTTCCTTTATATTCCTAATTTTAGCCGTGTTTTTTATGTTTAAAAAATGGTAAACAATAATTGTTTCAGTTATAAAAAGAATGAAATGCCCTTATAAACAGCATATTTATTATCTTTAAACCTTTTTTAGGAAATAATTTTGTAATCAAATCTAAGAACTGCCTGCATTAACTTGTAGTCTTTTAACAAAGGCATGTTGATAGCTTAGCACACTTAGGTCAACAGTTTTTAAATTATTGCTAATTTTGCCCATATTTATTCATCTATTGTGCTCATTACACCCATAAATATTTTAGCACTTGTTTTTGCATACCTTATTGGTTCAATACCAACTTCGGTTTGGCTGGGTAAATTTTACCATGGCATTGATATAAGAGATCACGGTAGTGGTAATGCTGGCGCAACAAACACATTTCGCATTTTTGGAAAAAAATTGGGGATAGTTGTACTCATCGTAGATATTCTTAAAGGTTGGATTGCTGTTAAGCTCTTTTATGTATTGTATGAAAGTGGACAAAGTGTTGATGAGTTATTCAATTTAAAGATAAGATTAGGTATTTGTGCACTGCTGGGACATGTTTTTCCTATTTACGTGGGTTTTAAAGGTGGTAAAGGTGTGGCCACGCTTTTAGGTATTATTTTGGCGCTGAATCATGAGGCAGCGCTAATGTCAATTGGCGTATTTTTAATTGTTTTTATTGTCACACGTTATGTTTCTTTAAGTTCTATAGTAGCTGGTTTGTTTTTTCCTATTGTGGTGATGGTTATCTCCAAAACTTCGCAACCTGCTATGGTGGTTTTTGCCTTAATGATAAGTGTGGCTGTTATTATAACTCATCAAAAGAATATAGAAAGATTGTTGAGTAAAAAGGAAAGTAGAGTTAATTTATTCAACAAAAAGTTGAAAGATGATCCCGAAATAAAGCAAACGGATAAAAAATTAGAAGTTAAATAATTTGATGGACATAAGTTTAGGATTACTAAATTAAACAGCAATAAATGAAAGAAAAAACGCATGGCTTAATATTAACGCTAATCTTTATGGTGTTGATTGGTTTTGTTGCCAATGCCCAAAATAACTTCGGATCAGAAAAAGAATTACGCAAACAAGCAGAAAACTTTTTCAAAGATGATGATTATGCCGCTGCTTTGCCTCTATATTCTCAGTTATTAAGTTTATACCCTAAGGACCCTAATTTTAATTATAAATACGGAGTTTGTTTATTGTATGCCAAAGAAAACAAAGAAAAACCGCTGCCTTATCTCAGTTTTGCCATAGGTAAAGAAGATGTTGACGATGACATATATTATCATTTAGGAAGGGCTTATCACTTAAATTATAGATTTGATGAAGCCATAGCGCAATACAATGTTTTTAAACAAAAGAAGAGTAAAATATCTACAAAACTTGAAGTTGATCTGCAAATAAGACAATGCGAAAATGGCAAAAGTTTATTGAGAAATGTAACCGACCTCACAGTCATTGAAAAAAAAGAACTCAATAGCAGTGAATACTTTAGAGCTTATGATTTAAACAAAATAGCTGCAAAGTTGGTGGTAAAACCTGACGAGCTTAAAACGCCCTTAGATATTAAAAAGAAGGATCAATCTACGGTTGTTATTCGTCAAACAAATCAGGAGATTTATTACAGTAGCTTTGGTACTGATGGTAAAAATGGTCGTGATATTTATAAGATAAGTAAGCTCCCGAACTTTACATGGGGCCAACCTGTTAACCTGGGGCCAAATATAAACACCAATTATGATGAAGATTTTCCATACATCACACCAGATGGTAAAACGCTTTATTTTTCAAGTAAGGGGCATAATAGTATGGGTGGTTATGATGTTTTTAAAGCTGAATTAAACCCTTCAGGTGAATGGAATAAACCTCAAAACCTTGATTTTGCTGTTAACACACCTGATGACGATATTCAATATGTGACCGATCCAGAAAGCGATTTTGCTTATTTTTCTTCTAAAAGAAATAGTGCCGATGGAAAAATAATTGTGTTCAAAGTTAAAACAGAGCGCGTTCCTGTTACTGCAGCAATCATAAAAGGTAAAGTAATTAGTGATGCAATTCCTACAAATTTAGTTGCTAAAATTTCCATAAAAAATGTTCAAACAGGTAAGTTTTTAGGCACATTTAGCAGTTCTGAAAGAGAAGGGAAATATCGTTTAAATTTAAACAATGGAGCGAAATACGAATTTACTGTTGAGCAATCTGGTACGCCTCCAATAACACAATTTGTAGACATACCTCCAATGAAAGAATTGAGGCCATTAAGGCAAGAAATTCAATTGAAGAAAAAGGATGGCTCAACTACCATGGTTATCTATAATTTCTTTAGCGATACAGTTGAAAATGATGCTTTAGCCACTGCTGAATTATTTAAGGAAAGAGCTAATTTAGATGTGAATTACGAAGAACAAGTGCAGGCAGGAATTATTTCAGAAGCTTCAAGAAAGCCTGTAGTTGACAACAAATTGCTAGACAACAGAAACGCATACAAAGAGAATTTGGCTCAAACAAATACTGAAAAAGAAAGTCCTGGTGAAAATAAAACTAAAAATCAAAATGAGCAGGCAAAGGAAACTCCTGTGAAGGAAGAAAATACCACAGCTAGTAAAGAAAATCCAACTGCTGCGAAAGGAAATGCTGTTGCAGCTAAAGAAAATAACGAATCTAAAAAATCTGAGACTGGCATCAATAATTCAGAAATTGTGACTATTGCAAAAGATGATGCGAAAGAAACTCAAAAAGAAGCTGATGATTTACGCGATAAGTCAAGGCAAGCTTATGCATTTTCAAATTTGAAAAATAATGCTGGTCAAAAGAAATATAAAGAAGCTTCAGATACCGAAAGTCAAGCCGCAACAATAAATGATTTGGGAGAAAAACAAACTCAATTGGATGCTTCTGCAAAAGCTAAAAAAGAGGGTGATAATTTGACTCAACAAGCTGCTGTTGCCTATAATTTAGCAAAGGATTTAGAACAAGAAGCCGATGCTAAGCAAGTAGAAGCAAACCAAGCTGATCAATATGCCAATGATTTAGATGTAGCTGTAAAATCAAACTCTGCCGAAGCATTAGAAAAATTAGAGAAACAAAGCAAAGAGCTTGAAAAAAATCAATCTCCTTCAAAAACAAATTCGCCAGATAATTTGGTGAAACAATCGCAAGACAAAAACGAAGAAGCTTCGCGCTTGGAAGAAAGAAAAAACGATTTGAAAGCCGAAATTCAAGAGTCAATGTTTGATGAGAAAATTGCTCGCGAAGAAATTTTAAAGGCAAAAAATGATGCTGCTAAAGACGACAGTGAATCTAAGCTAAAAATTGTTTTAGCTACTCGTAAAGACAAAGAAACTGAGCTAGGGGGAATAGATAATAAAATTTCAAAACTAAAGGAAGAGGCGCTTAATTTAGAAGAAGAAGCACGCATTAATAAAGAAATACTATCAGAAATAGCGAGTAGCAATAATGCTAACTTAACGCAGATTCCTGAAGACGAAAAGCAAAAATTAGATGCTCAATTTAATAGTCAACGTACAAGCAATACTGTTGCTTCAAATGTTAAGCCCGATACAAATTCAAATCAGCCTGGGTCAAGTATAAGTAAACAATCCAACACGGCTAAACCAAATGCTACGGCCAACAATAACAGCTCCTTAGGTGTTGATGATTACACTGCTTTTGCCAATTCATTTGATGAAAGTAAAAAAGAAATGTTGCTCAAACAATCTGAACAAGCTACCCAAAAATCTGACTCTGTTGCAAAGAAATTAAATAATGTAACTGAACAAAGTGAGATTACTAAGCTTACTCAATTGCAAAATAATTATCAGGAAATTGCCACTTCAAAAAAGTTGGCATCCAATATTATTGCCTATAATATTCTTAATAAGGAATATGCAGCAAACCAAAATGCCTTAAGTCAAAAATCGCAAAACTTGCCCGAAAGTGATAAGGCAAACTTTAATAATAGTTTATCACAAATAGAAAGCGATTATCAAAAGGTTGTTTTAAATAAAGAAAATGCACTTGGACAAAACAATTTAAAAGATAAAGAATCAAATTTTAATACTGCTATAAATGCTCAAAATGTGGTGTTGGTGCGTCAAAGAAAATTATTAGAACAAGCCAACAGCAGCATTGCAAACGCGCAGGTTGAAAATAAAGCTATATCTGAATTTAAGGGATTTAATACAGATAGAAATTCTTCGGCTACTGAGGCAGTAAATAATTTACGTCCTGACTATACGAATTACAAATCGACTTTGGAAGTACCCGAAGAGGAAATGGCTGTTGTTAAGCGTTCAACAGAATACCTTCAGTTTGAGGGGATTGTTAACCAGGCAAGAGTATTTGAAGAAAAGGCCGATAAAAAAGCAGTAGAATATAGTACCACCAAAACACAAGGCGAAGAAAAAGTAATTGAATCTCAACAATTAATTGACCTTGCCTCTGAAGAAAAAAAGAAAGCTAAAAAACAAGCTTTAGCTGAAGAAGCAATAAGGGTTGATAATGAAGGTAGAGATCTTTTAAACAAAGCAGATACGATAAAAGTACAGGCTCAGAATGAAATGCTTAAAGCAGCTGCTGTTAAGGCAGAAGCCGATAAGTTTATTGCTAAATTAGATAAAGCGCAACAGGATAAAATATTGGCTGCTTATCAATTCACAGTTGCAACACCTGCAGTAGAAATAGCTTCTACCAATACAGAAAACAAGGAAGAGAAAGCTAAAGTAAATGAAGAAAAGCAAACAGAAAATAAAGAACAGAATAATACTACAAGTGAAGCAAAAGCGAGCAATCAAGAACCCATTGCAATTAATGCGCCAAACAACGAATCAAAAATAGATGAAACTGCAAAAAATCAAGAACCAAACAACGAATCAAAAGTAGATGAAACTGCAAAAAGTCAAGAAGCAAATAAACAGCCTGAAGATAATAAACAACAAATAGTAACAAGTAATACGAATGCTGCACCTAAAACAAAGGATAAAGAAAGTGTATTAAAAGAAATAAAAGCCACAACTGAGTATATAGAATATGCTGCCATTAAGGATGAAGCCGAAACCTTAAAAGTTACAGCAACTCAAAAGAGAGTAGAAGCTGATTCTATAAAAGTACAAGCGCAAAGAGATGCTATCAATAGCAATGATTTATTTGAGTTTGCTGCTGCGCAATCAAAGAAGAAAGATAGAAAGGAAGCACAAAAGAAGGCGGAGGATATGGATAGAGTGTCAAAAGATAATGAAGTCAAAGCAGATTCTCTAAACATACTTGCCGAAAAAGCTGAGTCATCAGCGAGAATGAAACAATATGAAGCTGATAATTTCCTCAAAAAATTTGATGACACAAAATCAAGAACGCTATTAATGGCTTATAATAACACGGTTCCTGAAGAAATGTTGAAACTTGAACAACCTGCCAAGGAAGCGGAACCAGTTGTTGCAAATAATACCAAAGCAAATTCAAAAGTGGAGGCACCTGCTAAGCAAGACCCAAAAGTTGACAAACAAAACAATGAAGTAGCAGCCAATAATGCAGCAAAGGAGAATACTAATTTAAGCAATTCTGCGGCTACCGAAAATAAAACACAAGCAAATCAAAATCAACAAAACAGGGAACTTGCAATAAATAATTCTCAACAAAATACAAAACCTGCCAACGAGAGCAAAGTAGAAGAAAATAAAACGGCAGAACCTGTTGCGCAAGTTAAACAAGCAAAACCTGATGTAAAAACAACTGTTGAATATAATAAGTTTGTAACTTTAAAACAAGAAGCAAATCAGGCAGATACAGAAGCTAAAGCCTTGAAACAAAGAGTAGATTCAACCAAAGCTTTAAGTGCTCAAAAATTAGATGAGTCGAATAACAAACTAGAGGAAGCAGCAGCCCTTAAAAAAAGAAAGAGGAATCCATTAGTGAAAGAAGCTACTGAATTAGATTATGCATCGCAATTATTGGCAAGAGAAGCCGATTCTTTAAATGTGTTTGCCAGCGAAGCAAACAAAAATGCAAATGACAAAAAGAGTGCAGCCGATAATTATCTTTCATCGATTGATAAAGATTTGGCATTAAGAATTATGCGTTCAATTGAAGGGATTCCTGAACCCGTTGAAGTTGAAGCTGTGTCTGAAGTGGCCATCAATAATCAGAATCCAACATTGGCATCTTCTAATGAAGCAAATAAAATCAATTCACCAGTATCAGTTGGTGTCCAAAAAGGCAAAGCGCATAGTACTAGCAATCCAATAAAGATGAACGAATCTTTACCTGATGGATTGGTATTTAAAGTTCAAATTGGTGCATTTAACAGACCTGTTGCTGAAAATGCCTTCGGTTCGGTAAGTCCTGTTAGTGGTGAAATTTTAGCAAATAGTAATTTAATAAGATATACTGCAGGGTTATTTAGAGCCTTTGATGATGCCTCAACTGCAAGGAAAGAATTAAATGGGTTGAATTATAAAGATGCATTTGTGGTAGCTTATTGTTATGGAAAAAGAATCAGTGTAACAGAAGCTAGGGCGCTTATGGCAAATGGTAAAGATTGCAAAACTGGTGGTCAGGTGGCGTCTAATCAAAATGCAATTGCAAGTACTTCTAATAATAAAACAAGCAACCAAAATTCAACAATTACTACTGAATCATCAACAAATACTGCTGCTGAATCATCTAATACTAACAATACAAACAACGCTAATTTAAATGCTCCAGCTCAAATAAAATCAGGTGAAACTTTGCCACAACAAGATATACAAGCTATTAAAGGATTATTATATACAGTGCAGGTTGGTGTGTATAGCAAGCCTGTTAAAGCTGGGCAACTGTTTAACATTACACCTTTGTATTACGAGTTAAATCAAAAAGGACAATTCAGATACACAAGTGGTATTTTTAATGATGTGAAGGAAGCAGTAAAAGCAAAAGATATTATAGTGCAAATTGGCGTAAGCGATGCATTTGTTTCGGCTTACATCAATGGTAAAAGAATTCCTATGGAACAAGCTGCCGCAATGGAGGCGCAGCAAGGTAAATCTGTATTTGCTCAAATACAAGGAATGAATGTTCAACCTAAAATTATTCCTTTGGCAGGTTCAATTCAGCCGCGCACTGTTATAGCCCCAGAAACTAAAATAGAAGCACCAAAACCTTCGAACAATGTTGTTGCAAATATTGTTTACAAAGTACAACTTGGCGCATTCAAAAATGAAGTGCCTGTAGAAATAATGAATAAATATTTAACCATTGCCGACAAAGGAATTGCTAACTTTAAAAGTGGTGATTTAACCATCTATACAGTAGGAAATTATAAAGATGCTGCCTCGGCAGAAGCAATTAAAACTGAAGTAATTGCCAAAGGAATTTCAGATGCCTTTGTAATTGCGCTTAATAATGGTGAAAAAATATCTTTAGAAGAAGCCAAAAAATTAGGTGGTAAGTAAAAATGATTGGTTACTTCACCTTGATAATATGTTGAAATCAAGTTTTAATTTTTTAGATGAACTATGACTTATTCAGAATTAAAGCTGCTTTGGCGAAGTAAATTAGAAACTATTTACGACCAAGATGAATGTGATAATCTCTTTTATTTAACTTGTTATCACATCAAACAATGGGGCAGATCAAGAGTGCTTTTCGAAAAGGATAACCATTTAACAGAGGAGGATGAAAAAGCATTTGCCGAAATTTTAAAACCACTTTTAGCCCAAAAGCCTATTCAATATATTTTTGGGGAAACAGAATTTTATCAGTTAAAATTCAAAGTAGATGAAGATGTTTTAATACCACGTCCAGAAACCGAAGAACTTGTAGATTGGATTGTGCAGGATTTTATGGGGAAAAGAAATATTAAGTTTTTGGATATTGGAACAGGTAGCGGTTGCATTGCCATTGCGTTGGCAAAAAATATGATTCATGCACAAGCTTATGGTATGGATATTTCTAATCAAGCACTAACCGTAGCCGAGATAAATGCGAATGAACTTAATGTTGAACTTCATCTTTTAAAAGCCGATATTTTAGAAATGACAGATGTTGTTGTTGATGAAAATTTTAATTTAATTGTAAGCAATCCTCCATATATTTTAAAAGAAGAAGCTAAAAATATGAGGCAAAATGTGGTAGCTTTTGAGCCACATGTAGCCCTATTTGTAACTGACAATGATCCATTGCAATTTTATAAAGCGATTGCAGATTTTGCATTGCTCAATCTTCAAAAGGAAGGAACAATTTACTTCGAAACACATGAGGATTACAATGAAAAAGTAAAACTTATGTTGCAGGAAAAAGGATTCACAAGCGTAATAACAAAAAAAGATTTGCAAAATAAACCAAGGTTTGTTAAGGCTGTATTGCTTTAAAATTTTACAGGTATTACATGAAAAGTTTTTGGCTGTCTCTCTCATTTATTTCGTTATTGCTTTTTATAGCAATACTTAATACCGATTGCAACCCAAAAGAGAAGGAAGAAAAAAAAGCAAATATGGCTGCTTCGCCATTTCTAAATCATGGCGATTCTGCAACTTATGTCGGAATAAATACTTGCAAAACTTGTCACCCCGATATCTACGAAACATTCATAGAAACTGGCATGGGTAAATCTTTTGATAATGCTACCAAACTTAAAACGGCAGCTTTGTTTGGCAGCCACACTGTAGTTTTTGATAAGCAATCCGATTTTTATTATCATCCTTATTTTAAGGGCGATACTATGAAAATGCTGGAATTTAGAATGAAAGGGAAAGACACCATCTATAAAAGAATTGAAACCGTAAATTATATTGTAGGCTCTGGGCAGCACACCAATTCGCACATGATGATGCGTAATGGTTTTGTAACGCAAATGCCAATGACCTTTTACACACAAAAAAAACAATGGGATTTACCGCCTGGTTTTGAAGACGGCCACAACACCAGATTTACCAGAAAAATTGGTTTAGAATGTATGAGCTGTCATAATTCTTATCCCGATTTTACGCTGGGTTCCGAAAATAAATATGCCTCTCTCCCAAATGGAATTGGATGTGAAAGATGTCATGGACCAGGTTCAATTCATCTAAAACAAAAAAGCAGAGGTGAATTAGTAGACACCTCAAAATATATAGATTATAGCATCGTAAACCCAGGAAAGTTAAGACCCGATTTGCAATTTGATATTTGCCAACGTTGCCATTTGCAAGGCAATGCAGTACTTAAAAATGGACATAGCTTTTATGACTTTAAGCCAGGTCAAAAATTGTCGGATTTTATGACCGTGTTTTTACCAAAGTACAGTAATGCTGAAGATCAATTTATAATGGCTTCGCATGCAGATAGGTTAAAGCAAAGTGCCTGTTTTATAAATAGCCAAAAAAATAAAAGTAAGGACAATCTAAGACCTTACAAAAACACCATGACCTGCGTTACTTGTCACAATCCGCATAAAAGTGTTAAACTACAAAAAGATGAATATTTCAATAATAAGTGTAATAGTTGTCATACATCAACTGAAAGTTGTTCTGCAAGTAGTAAACAATTATTGGAGGCAAAAAACAATTGTGTAAGCTGTCACATGCCTCGTTCGGGATCCATTGATATTCCGCACGTAACTGTTCACGATCATTTTATTCGAAAGCCAAAATCCATTAAAGCATCAAATGAAGCCAAGCAATTTTTGGGCCTTTATGCTATCAATGAGCCTAAGCCTGATGCTAAAACTAAAACAAAAGCATATATCAATCAATACGAAAAATTTGAAAAAAAGGCTTACTATCTCGATTCTGCTAGTCTTTATGCAAACCAGTTACTCAAAGAACCTTTGATGAACAACATTAATACTTTAGTACATTTAAACTTTCTAAAAAATAATTTTGATGTAATTATTCGAGATATCGAAACTTTTGACCAAAATAAACTTTTGAATCAAGTCTTTACAAAACAATCATATGAAAATGAAGATGCTTGGCTCTGTTACAGAGTTGGAGAAGCATATCAAAACAAAGGTGATTTTATGAACGCACAAAAATTTTATGCACAAGCTTACAAATTGGCACCCTATTTTCCCGATTTTTTAAATAAATACGCTAGTGCTTGTGTAAACAATAATCAAGTAAGTTTAGCGCAGTCTCTTTTTAATAAGATAGTGAAAGATTTTCCCAATTACGCGCCAGGTTTCTCTAATTTAGGATATTTGTATCTTACACAGGAAAATATTACAATGGCAATTGCAAACTTTGAAAAAGCTTTACAAATTGATCCCGATTATGAGTTGGCACTAATGAATAAGGCTAGTGTTTTGATGTATCAAAATAAAAGCAAGGAGGCAAAAGAAATATTAAATCATATTATTGCTCGTAACCCTAATCAAGAAAAGGCAAAGCAAGCTTTAATACAATTAAAATAATTGGTTGAATTAAATTAAATATGGCAAAAAAGAAAGGGAATAAAGCAGGTTCAAAAGCAAAATCTTCGGGCTTTTTAAGAAAGGTAATTATTTCTTTAGTGCTTATCATTGGTATAATAGGAGGAGGAACAGCCTATTATTCCTACACCAGAATCTATAAGCCTAATGTTGAACTTTTTGGAAAAAATCAAGCTTACTTATATATTAAAACGGGTAGTACTTTCGAAGATGTTTTAGCCAATTTGGTGGATAACAATATCATTAAAAATGCGTCTTCCTTTCAATGGGTTGCTGAACGAAAAGGATATAAAAACAAAGTTAAACCGGGTAAGTATAAGATAAAAAAAAATATGAGTAACAATGAGTTGGTAAACATACTCAGAAGTGGTGCTCAAGAGCCTGTGAAGCTTGTATTCAATGAAGCCAGAACAAAACAAGATTTTTTAGAAGTGGTGAACAAACAAATTGAAGCCGACAAACATCAATTACAAAGTTTGATCAATGATGATGATTTTTTGAAGGAATATGGTTTGAATAGTAAAAATGTTCTAACCCTTTTTATTCCAAATACCTACGAGTTTTATTGGAATACTTCTGCGCAGCAATTTATTGATCGAATGGCAAAAGAAAATGAAAAATTTTGGACAAAAAATAGAATTCAAAAAGCACAAAAATTGGGTTTTACCAAGCCCGAGGTAAGTATTTTGGCAAGTATTGTGCAGCAAGAAAGTAGGGTAGTAGAAGAACAGCCCGTAATTGCTGGTGTTTATCTTAATCGTATTAAAAAAGGAATGCGTTTACAAGCCGACCCTACCGTAATATTTGCCATTGGCGACTTTACCATTAAACGTGTGTTGAATGTACATCTTGAATACGATTCTCCTTACAATACCTATAAATATGCAGGACTACCTCCTGGGCCAATTTGCTTGCCCTACAGCACCACCATTGATGCTGTGTTGAATAGAAAAGTACACAACTACATTTATTTTTGCGCTAAGGAAGATTTTAGTGGGAGGCATAATTTTGCCGCTAACATCGCTGAACATGATAGAAATGCTGCAAAATTTAGAAGAGCTTTAAATGCTAGAAAAATATTTAAATAGTTGGAGTACTTAGCAATCGCTTATGCCAGCTTTTGTGCAAAGGAATTTGCCAATTAGAATCTAATTCATTTTTAGTGCTCACGAGGTTATTAAATACCAAAGTTTGATCATCAACTTTTCCGTCATTGATTAATGTTTGAAATTCCTGCATCGAGCATATTTCTATCATCCCATTTTTTTGATAAGCAACATTCATCCTATCAAAACAATTAATATTTAATTGCTGTTCAACACGTTTTATAAAAGCCACTGATTTGTCGATGGCACATCCACTAATTTGAGTTACTTGCTCATCAACAGCAATAACAATAAAAAGATGATGATGCACAGTAATACTTGAAGAAAGAATGGCTCCATGCGCATCCCAACCTGGTATAAAGTGTTGCGCCATTTTATTGATTTCATTTACTTCAGCATCATTAAGTATACGGTTGCTTTGGTAAACCCATACACGGCTAATCCCAGGCATTGATTGATAATTCATTATATTTTTTAACTTTTAACTTTTAACTTTTAACTTTATAACTTTATAACTTTCCACTTTCCACTTTCCACTTTCCACTTTATAACTTTATAACTTTCCACTTTCCACTTTCAACTTTATAACTTTATAACTTTATAACTTTCCACTTTCAACTTTATAACTTTCCACTTTCCACTTTCAACTTTATAACTTTCAACTTTATAACTTTCCACTTTCCACTTTCCACTTTCAACTTTATAACTTTATAACTTTCCACTTTATAACTTTAAACTTTCCAATTAAGCTTTATGTTCTCCAAAAACATTTCTCAAGGTATCTGCAATTTCACCCAAAGTAGCATAGCTTTCGCAACAACTTAAAATAGTAGGCATTAAATTCTCTCCACTTTTTGCACATCCATCAAGCTTATTCAATAATGATTTCACTTCAATATTATTGCGTTCACTTTTCAGTTGATTGATCTTTGCAATTTGTTCTGTCCTTATAGCATCATCAACTGTAAACAAATTCTCAGCCGGTTTTTCTTCTATTTGATATTGATTCACGCCAACTATTATTTTATCACCATTTTGAATATCTTTTTGATATTTGTATGATGAACGTGCAATTTCATCTTGCATATATCCTTGCTCAATCGCTTCAACTGCACCACCCAAGGTGTCAATTTTACGAATATATTGCCAGGCTAATTCCTCTATTTCGTTGGTTAAAGCTTCAACAAAATAAGAACCAGCTAGTGGATCAACAGTGTCAGCAACACCACTTTCAAGGGCAATTATTTGCTGTGTTCTTAAGGCAATTCTGGCTGCTTCTTCAGTTGGTAAAGCTAATGCTTCATCAAAACCATTGGTGTGTAATGATTGTGTACCGCCTAAAACAGCACTCAAGGCCTGTGTAGTTACTCTTATAATATTATTTTGCGGTTGCTGCGCTGTAAGCGTGGATCCGCCTGTTTGCGTATGGAATCTGAGCATCATTGCACGTTCATCCTTGGCACCTAGATCTTTCGTTATTTTTGCCCACATTCTTCTGGCAGCCCTAAATTTTGCAACCTCTTCAAACAAATTATTGTGTGCATTAAAAAAGAAAGAAAGTCTTTTCGCAAAGACATCAATATTCAAACCCTTTGCCATGGCTGCTTCTACGTAGGCTTTGCCATTCGCTAAAGTAAAGGCCAGTTCTTGTGCAGCATTTGAACCTGCTTCTCTAATATGATAACCACTAATTGAAATTGTATTCCACTTGGGTACCTCTTTACTACAATACTCAAATATGTCGGTGATGATACGCATACTTGGTTTTGGGGGGTAAATATAGGTGCCACGTGCTGCATATTCTTTTAGGATATCATTTTGTATGGTGCCCGAAATTTTTGAAATATCGGCTCCTTGTTTCTTTGCTAAAGCCACATACATGGCCAGTAGGGTAGAGGCGGTAGCATTAATGGTCATGCTGGTGGTAACTTGTTCAAGTTGAATTCCTTTAAACAAAATTTCCATGTCGCGCAATGAATCAATGGCTACGCCAGCTTTGCCAACTTCTCCATCAGCAAATTCATGGTCAGAATCATAACCAATTTGTGTGGGTAAATCAAAGGCTACTGAAAGTCCGGTGGTGCCATTTTTTAATAAATAATGATACCTTTCATTGGAAGCTTCGGCAGTGCTAAAGCCCGCGTACTGACGCATAGTCCACAACTTAGAACGATACATATCTTCCTGAACACCTCTTGTAAATGGAAATTTACCTGGTTGCTCATCTTCCACTTCAATTTTGTGGTAACACGGTTTTATCTCAATTTCACTATCGGTAGTGAATTTTTCTTTACGTTGATTATAAGTTGTTTTACTCACAAAAAAAAAGTTTAAAAAGTTTGTTTTGCTTCAAGTTTCAGACGTTCAAGCGCAATATCTGTTGGTAATTTTTCTACTTTGGTAACCAATTCAAAAATTACATTAATCAAATCTAAGCCAGCTGCATCGTCTGGAACTTTTGTAGAGGCAATATTTATTGCTCTAATTGTTTCTTCTTTTGCTGTTTTAATAGCATCCCAGCTTTGTTGGGTAATATAAATTTGTTGAGATAAATTGTGTTCAAACTCATTTCTAATGGTTTTAACCATTTCATTTTGTAATAAACGCGCACTCATTCCACTTTTGTGCACTCTTGTAACTAATTGCGTTAATGCAATACGTTCTAAAAACAAGACCATTCTTTCATAAGATTGTAATCTTATAGGGGTTATTAAACTCTGATTTTGCATGCGCAAATCCATCAATTTATTTTTATATTCTCTGTCTAAAAAGGCCTTAATAATAAAGTAAGCAGCCAAAAAGGTGACTACCGAGGGCAAAATGTATTTAAAAATGTCGAGTACGTCTTCCATAATATTAATTGAATTTAATGCAAATATCTATAAAATATTAGATTATCAGCAACTATGTAGTCAGCAATTTTCACATCTTTAAACTATTTTACATCAGTTAATGAATTTTAATAAAATTTGGAAGGGGGTAAGCCATCATCTTTTGATCATACACTTAACCGCTTTTTAGCCGGTACATAATGTGAAACTATATCAACTTGTCTAATACACGCATTTATTGTCAATTTGTTCAAGGTTAATTAATTAGGCTGTATTTTAAAAGCAGCAACCCAATTTAGTTTTCATAGCTTTAAACAATCAAAGTTGAAAAAAACATTTATAAATATAGTTTCCTATTTTCATATTTGCATAAAGCCTTTACCTTTGCACACTTTAAACAAAATATGTCTATAGAAAAATTAGCCTCAAGGCTCAGTAAAATAAGTGAATCTCAAACATTGGCAATGGCGCGCAAAAGTCGCGAACTACAAGCCCTTGGAAAAGATATTATCAGCCTAAGTATTGGCGAGCCTGATTATAATACACCTGATTTTATTAAAGATGCAGCTAAATTAGCCATCGATCAAAATTATACGCATTATACACCTGTTGCTGGTTTTCAAGACTTAAGAGTAGCAATTGCTGCCAAATTTAAGCGCGACAACAATATAAATTATTCGCCCGAGCAAATAGTTGTGTCAACCGGTGCCAAGCAATCTATTGCCAATGTAATTCTGTCACTGGTAGATTTAAATGATGAGGTCATTGTACCTATTCCTTATTGGGTAAGCTATATTGAACTCATTAAATTGGCTGATGGTATTCCAGTGTTTGTGCATGCCGGTGTTGATGCTAATTTTAAAATTACACCTGCCCAGTTGGAAGCCGCAATTACACCAAAAACAAAAATGATTATTTTTTCTACGCCTTGCAATCCAAGCGGTTCGGTTTACAATAGAGAAGAATTGCAAGCGCTGGCTGAGGTCTTAGAAAAGCATCCACAAGTATATGTTGTTTCAGACGAAATTTATGAACACATCAATTTTGTAGGTAAACATGAAAGTATTGCACAATTTTCAGCCATTTATGATAGAGTAATTACTGTGAATGGGGTAAGTAAAGGCTTTGCCATGACTGGCTGGAGAATAGGTTACATTGGAGCTCCATTATGGATTGCTAAAGCCTGCGAAAAAATGCAAGGACAATTTACTTCTGGTACTTGTTCCATAGCGCAAAGAGCATCATTAGCAGCAGTATTAGCCGATCCTTCAGTAGTTAAGCCTATGCGCGATGGTTTTCTAAAAAGAAGAAATATGGTGCTCGAAATGCTCAAAGAAATACCAGGCTTAAAAACAAATATTCCTGATGGTGCCTTTTATGTTTTTCCGGATATTAGTTCTTATTTTGGAAAAAGTGATGGCGAATATACAATCAATAATTCTGCTGACTTATGCATGTATTTGCTTAATTCAGCCAATTTAGCGCTTGTAAGTGGTGATGCATTTGGTGATGATAATTGCGTTAGATTTTCTTATGCTACCTCTGAAGATAAAATTATAGAAGCTATCAAACGTTTAAAAAATGCCTTAGCACGCTTAAATTAAATTAATTGAACAAGACACAAAAAAACAATAAGAAAATAATCGAATCCTTTGCAGGAAAGCGCATCATGATTATTGGTGATGCAATGCTCGATGCCTATTGGATGGGTAAAGTAAACCGTATTTCGCCCGAAGCACCAGTACCAGTGCTTGATGTAAAAGAAAAATCATACAAACCGGGTGGAGCAGCTAATGTAGCATTAAATATTAAATCATTAGAAGCAGAACCATTTTTGTTTACCATTATTGGTGATGATGCTGCTGGAATTAACATGATGGAGATTTTAAAGAAAGAAGGAATCAAAACCAATTATTTTCAAATTATTAAAAATAGAATTTCTACAGTTAAAACGCGTGTTATAAGTCAATCACACCACATTTTACGTATTGACGAAGAACAAAAAGATGAGTTAAAAAATAAAGAGAAAGAAGCACTCCAAAAGCATATCCTCAAGGGTATTCATGATATCAAACCACATGCAATAATTATTGAAGATTATGACAAAGGAATGCTCTGTCAAACATTAATTGAGGCTATCATTAGCGCAGCATCGGCAGCTAAAGTACCTGTGGCAGTTGATCCTAAACACAAAAACTTTTGGTACTATAAAAATGTAACATTGTTTAAACCAAATTTGCGCGAATTAAGTGAAGCGATTGGAAAGTCCATCGATATTAAACACAAAAATTCATTGCTCGAAGCAGATGCATTACTGCGAAAAAAATTAAACAATGATATTGCATTAATAACTTTAAGTGAGGCTGGCGTTTTTGTAAGTAATCAAAAATCTCATTTTAATGTGCTTGCACATGTAAGAAATATAGCAGATGTTTCTGGCGCAGGCGATACTGTGATTAGTGTGGCTGCACTCTGCTTGGCAGTTAACGCCAATATTCAAACTATTGCTGCGTTATCTAATTTGGCTGGCGGTTTGGTTTGCGAAGAAAGAGGAGTGGTGCCTATATCCAAGCAACAATTGCTTGACGAATGTGTTAAGTAATTGATGTAGTCAATAAAACATCAATATTATAATCAGAAATTACAAAGCGTGGAGAAAAATATTGAAATAAATCCTGCCGAAATGGTTAAACCATACAAACAGCAGGAGTCTGGCAAAAAACAACAAGTGGCCGAAATGTTTAATAACATTAGCCATCGATACGATTTTTTAAACCACTTTCTTTCATTAGGGATAGACATACTGTGGCGTAAAAAAGCGGTACGTTTAATTAAGCCGTTTGCTCCCAAAAATATACTTGATATAGCCACCGGAACTGGCGATTTTGCCATAGAATGTTTGAGCCTGAATCCTAATAAAATTATTGGTATTGATATTTCTGATGGCATGCTTGATGTTGGCCGACAAAAACTAAAGAAAAAAGCACTCAATCATATCATTGAATTACAACATGGAGATAGCGAAAAAATAAATTTTCCTGATCTTTCTTTTGATGCGATTACTGTTGCATTTGGTGTGCGCAACTTCGAACATCTAGAACTTGGCTTGCAAGAAATGTGTAGAGTGCTCAAACCTGGCGGTGTAGCTGCAATTTTAGAGTTCAGTAAACCCAAAATTTTCCCATTAAAGCAACTGTATAGTTTTTACTTTTTAAAGGTATTGCCTTCGCTAGGAAAAAAAATATCAAGCGATTCCTCAGCATACACTTATCTTCCAGAGTCAGTGCAAGCATTTCCAGATGGACAAAATATGGCAAACATTATTAAATCATGTGGCTTCAATGAAGTTAAAATATACACCTTAACTGGTGGCATTGCAAGTATTTATCTTTCGGTTAAAAAATGATAGAATTCAATCCTATATTAATGTTGAAATACAATAAGCGTTTTTTATTGTTTTCATTGTTATTATTGGTATTTTGTTTGCAAACGCAACGCTCAACTGCTCAAGGCAAAGGCAAGGATAATAAGGTGAAGAATCTTGAGAACTATGACAAAAAAGTGGTTCATTTTGGTTTTTTATTAGGTGTTAACTTGGCCGATTTTAGAATCAAATACAATACTGATTATTTTGGCGTAGATACGGTATTAACCATTGAGTCAAAGCGTGAAAGTGGATTTAACTTAGGTATCATTTCCGATTTACGATTAGGTGAATATTTTAATATGCGTTTTGTTCCTACCTTATCTTTTTCTGCACGTACATTGCAATATGTGATTCTTGAAAACAACGTCTTAGTAACTCGCGACAAGCAGGTAGAGTCTGTCTTCTTGGATTTTCCTTTATTGTTTAAATATAAATCAGAACGAGATGGAAACTTTAGAGCTTATCTTATTGGAGGTGCCAAATATAGTTTGGATATGGCCTCCCAAAAAGATATAAATAGCACATTAGTAAAGGACATTCTTGTGAAGATTGATGATACTGATTTTCTTGCTGTTTTCGGTATTGGCTTTGATTTATATCTCACTTATTTTAAATTTTCACCCGAAATTACTTATTCCTTCGGACTTAAAAACCTTTTAGTTCAAGAAAACAATGTACTCACGCGACCTATCGACAGACTGACCTCTAAAATTATCCAAATTTCATTCAATTTTGAATAATTGATAGCACTACTGTGAAATGATAAAAGAGTTAAACATTGTCGTAAAGCCAAGCGAATCAAAAGATGCAGCAGTTTTAAAAGAAATTGCTTCTCGCGAATCAAGCACAGATATTGCCTCCATAACTCATATCGAAACCATTAAGAAATCAATTGATGCACGAGGTGGTAAAGTTAGAGTAAACTTAAAACTTAAAATCTTTATTAATGAAGTGCCTGAAGCCCAGCAGCTATGGCAACTTGAGCCAATTGTTCTTAATAAAGTTGATACTGCAAAAGAACTTTTTATAATTGGTGCAGGGCCAGCAGGCTTATTTGCGGCACTACAAGCCATTGAAAATGGCCTTAAACCTATCATTATCGAAAGAGGAAAAACAGTGCGCGACAGAAGGAGAGATCTAGCAATTATTAATAAAGAACAAATTGTAAATCCAAATTCTAATTATTGCTTTGGCGAAGGTGGCGCTGGCACTTATAGTGATGGAAAACTTTATACCCGCTCTGGAAAGCGCGGAAGTATTGAAAAAGTATTACACACTTTTGTAAATTATGGTGCCGATATTCAAATTTTAATTGATGCGCACCCGCATATTGGTACAAATAAATTACCAAAAATTATTGAAAATATGCGTGCCGCCATTATCGAATGTGGTGGCGAATTTTATTTTAACCATCAATTGGTTGATATTCAAACAAATAGCGATAACCTTGCTGGAATAACGATTCAACATGTTGAAAATAAGAGTTTAATTAGTTTTAAAACCACTCAATTAATTCTGGCCACAGGCCATTCAGCGCGCGATATCTACCAATTACTTGTAGAGAAGGATATTGAAACTGAAGTAAAGCCTTTTGCCTTGGGTGTGCGTGTAGAGCATCCACAAGATTTAATCGATAGCATTCAATATCACTGTAAGGTCGATGAAGTGCTTGAAGCACGAAAGTATTTGCCTGCATCAAGTTATAGTTTAGTTGAGCAAATAAAAGACAGAGGTGTTTATTCTTTTTGCATGTGTCCGGGAGGCATTATTGCACCCTGTGCTACTGCCCCAGGCGAAGTAGTTACCAATGGTTGGTCACCTTCTAAACGCAACAATCCTTACGCAAATTCAGGTATTGTTGTAGCGGTTGGAGAACAAGATTTTATACCATATAAAAAGTTCAAAACATTAGCTGGTATGCGATATCAGTCGGCTGTGGAGCAAAATGCTTGGCTGCATGGTGGGCAATCTCAAGTAGCTCCAGCGCAAAGATTAAACGATTTTATTCATAAAAAAGTATCAACAAACCTTCCGAATTGCAGTTATCATCCGGGTATAAAAAGTGCCGATTTAAATGAAGTTTTACCGCAAGAGGTAGCTTTAAGATTAAGATTGGCTTTTGAAAACTTCGGTAAAAAAATGAAAGGCTACACCAGCAATGATGCTATTGTGGTAGGTGTTGAAAGCCGCACAAGTACTCCCGTTCGAATTCCAAGAAACAATGATGACCTAAATCACATTCGTATCAAAGGCTTATACCCTTGTGGCGAAGGTGCTGGTTATGCAGGTGGTATCGTTTCAGCTGCGATGGATGGTATCAAATGCGCCAATGCGTTGCGAAATGATTGAGTCTTGCTCGCTATAATTCAAACTACACAACATAAGTTGCTGCTCACCAAAATTTTACAATCAATCAAGTATTCATTGACTGTTTTGAATAAGGCATGTTTAGCATGTATAAGAAAGAATAACTAAAGTGATAATGCACTTAAAGGCAATTATTTAGTTTTCCGTATAATAATTTGTTAACGCATATCTTGTTCCTTTTGTTATCGGCTTACCTCTGTGAATACAATTGGTGTCAAAAAGTACAAGTGTGCCTGCTTTTGCAGTTATTTCCTTGATTTGATCAGAACTAGAGATGTAATTTTGTATTTCATTATCTGTAAATTGATACTTATCTGGTGTATTGGTTTTCAAAATATGAAAATTCAAAGAGCTTGATTTTGGAATTATTTGAAAAGGGCCATTTTCTGGAGTAACATCATTTAAATACACTAAACCTTTGAATCCAAAGGCATAAATATTATCTCTATGCCAACCACCACCTGAGCCTAAATTGTTTTCAACAAATACCGTTTTATTGGCCATGGCATGTTTGGGTTTAATTTTTAATTTCATAAATCCTGAGCCTACATTAAGTATAAATTTATTCTGAAAGTAATCTGCAAATAAATTTGAAAGTAACTCTGCATGTATGATTCTGTTATCAGACAGGTTTTTATCCATCCAAATTTTAAATCCTGTTTCAGCAGTAATTCCGGTTTTTAAGTTTTTATCATTTGAAATTTTGTTGTAAATTTCAATTTTCTCTTTATCTGTGTATGAATCGAAAATTGAATCTAATTTTTCTCTCATAGAAACAACAACTTCTTCACTTAAAAAATTAGGAATTATTTTATAACTCTTGCTTTGAATTTCCTTTACAATAAGCTTTTCCTCATTAGTTAATTGATTTAAATCAAAATCTTTTTTCGCAACATATCTATTACGATATAATCTTCTAATTACTTCAATTGTATTTTTCATGATTTTATTTTTTACAAATGTACACTAAACTAAAATTAAACCAAAATTAGGCCATTGTAAAATTAATTTAGTGCTTTTAAATCGCTTAATAAACAAAGATATTCATCATAAATAAAAGCTTAATTTTTCTTTTTACCTTTGATAATTTACCCCCTTTGTTTTCCCTTCAAATTTTTCGATTGGCCTGCTTAGGAATGTTTTATTACTTAAGTTAGAAATAGGTTGAACACTTACTATGCCAAATGGCCTTGAGTGGAAATATGATATGTTTTCAATTTTAAACTTTAAAACTCTATTATAAATCCTAAAGAAGGAGTAACCGATAAATCATCATTCTTTAAAATCAGCGGCACAGCATTACTTCCATCAGGTAAAAGCGCTTTGCCATCACTTGTTTTAAAGCCCGTATTGTCATCGTTGCGATCAAATGTATAATTCGGTATCGATTGGTTGCGAAATAATAGTGCATTCGTAACGTCAAAATAAATATCAAAACTGGCACGTTTACCGTTGAATTTTTTGTCAATTCTAAAGTCAAATTGTTTAAAATCGGGCAACAGCAATGTGTTAAGTTGTGAATTGTCAAGCACTCCATTTCCTGTGGCTAGGTAATTTACACGCGAAGCTACAGTGTCAAAAGGGGTGTAAGGCGAACCTCCAGAATACCTAAATTTTAGCCCTATTTCCAAACCTTTCTTGAATTTTTTGCCTACTATAAATGACATCAAATGTCTGGTATCCCATGATGATGAAATATACTGTCCATTGGCACCTGTAAACTCACTCCAGAATAAAGTGTATGAGGCTGTAGCAAAAAAGTTCTTTATTAATTTTTGTTGTATAAATAATTCTCCTCCATAAGCCCTGCCTTTGCCTGTGCTACTTACGTTTTCGTTGCCAATTGCACCAAAATTACCACCTTGGTTGGCTAATGATGTTCCATCAAAATCAGAAATAGGATAATTATTATACATTTTATAAAATCCTTCAACAGTAATGCGCATTGAGCTGGTTGGTAAATATTCTAAACCTGCCACATAATGATCACACAAAATATACTTGTTGTCTTTATTTACAAAGTTGCCTGCATTGTCTCTGAAGCCTAAAACCGTGTATATTGGAATTTTTGCATAGCGTCCAACCGAAGCATTAATATTCCATTTTTCTGTTAAGGCATAACTCACCGAAAATCTTGGTGATATTGCGTTTAAAGGATTCATTCCATCATTGGTAAAGGTGTTTACATCACTTCTTATCCCAAATGTGGTGGTCAATCTATCCGTAAAAAATCTGCGTGTTACACTACCAAAAATACCCGCTTTGTAAAATTCAATGGCAGAGTTAAAATTTAGGCTAACACCTGGCTGTACAGTGTTACCTAAGGTATCCTGAATTTCTTTTCTTAGTCTTATAAATGAATTATTATTGTATTTTACATACTGCGCCATCACACCATAATTAAACTTCCATTTGCCCGAAAACTGATTCACATCCCATCTGAATTTGTTTTCAATTTCTTGTGATAACGATTTTAAATTTCTTTTGCTTTCATCATTAGCCTGCGCATCTTCAAACTGATCTAACTGGTTGTTGAACATGTTTCTGCTGAAAGCAAGGTTAAAATATCCTTTATTGATTAATCGTTTTAAATTAAAACCCACCGTGTAGTTCCATTGATTAATAGTAGGAAATGCTCTTAAAACATACTCTTTACTTGGGTCAGAATTCTTGGGCACACCAAAACTAAACTCATCTATAGCACCAATACCTATGGCGGTTAAAGTGGTTTTAGCATCAATCTGATGATTTACTTTGTATTGAAAATCCCAGTAATTAGGACGAATGGGTAAATCAATAGCTGCAAATAAATATTGTAAATAAGACCTTCTTGCAGAAGCTAAAAATGTTGTTTTTTTGCTCAATGGTCCTTCTAAAGTTCCTGCCACTTCTGTGCTGCTTAATCTAAAGTTTCCTTGAAATTTATCTGGGTTTCCATTACGTTGTTTAAATTGTAATACTGATGATAAAGCGTTGTCGTATTTAGCACCAAAACTACTGCTACTCAAAGTAACATCTTCAATAAACGAAACATTCAAAATACCTGCCGGACCACCCGCACTGCCTTGCGTAGCAAAGTGATTTATCTGTGGCACCTCAATACCATCTAAGTAATATACATTTTCATTGGGCGCTCCGCCTCTTATAATAATGTCGTTTCTAAAGCTTGCACTACCTGTTGTTCCGCTTACCCCAGGCAAAGCTTGTACTACTTTCGAAATATCAAAATTTCCACCAGGGTTACTTTTTATTTCTTCGGCAGAAAGACTTTGCACCGAAAGTGGTGTTTCAGCGCGTTTCCCAAATGTATTGGCTGTTACTGTAACTTCCTTTAAATTCTCAGTAGCTACTTCTAACTCTATGTTTACGATGTTATCATTACCTGTATTTACTACTAAGTTAAAAATGGTTTTTGGACTGTACCCAATGAATTGAAATTGCAAATTATAACTTCCAGGAGGTATATTGGTAATTTTGAATTTACCATCAATATCACTTGCCGCAGAAAGCTGTGTGCCTTGTAAAATTGCTGTTACACCAACTAAAGTTTCTTGTGTTTCTTTATCTTTAACTACGCCAATAATGTTACCTGTTTTTTGAGCAAATAAAAGGTTGGCGTGCAACACAAAAAGTACTGTAATGATTGAGTAAAATAGATTTTTAGTAATTTTTAAAGACATGGAGGATTTTATTTAGCCTACAAATAACAAGGTTTTAATTGAAATGTTTCAAATTATTTTAAAAAAATCATGTTTTTTATCGTAGGCTTATATTGCGTTGATTTAAACTAAATAATTGAAATACAATTGATAGCATTTTTATAAACATTAATTCTGTCATTACGATGACAATATTTATATTAATTCTGTCATTACGTTGACAAAATTTATATATTTGTGCCATGGAAATCATTAGAACTCAAGAAAAGGAACTAACTAAAATACTAATGCCTCAAAAGGTTACTCTGCTTTTGGGTGCTAGAAGAGTTGGTAAATCTATCCTAATCGAAAATTTTCTAGAAAAGTTTAAAGGTTCATTTTTACTTTTAAATGGAGAAGATGAAGATACGCATGAACTACTTGCCAAAAGAACTGCAGCTAACTATAAGCGATTATTGAATGGTTACGATTTGTTAGTTATTGATGAAGCACAGGCTATTCCCGATATTGGTAAAAAATTGAAACTTATTGTGGACACCATTAAAGGCGTTAAAGTATTAGTCACTGGCTCATCTGCATTTGATTTACTGAATGTTTCGGGAGAGCCGCTCACAGGACGAAGCAATACGCTTAACCTCTATCCTATTTGGCAAGGTGAGCTTAAGGAGAATAGCCTGCAAACAAAACAAAATCTTGAAGATAGACTCGTATACGGCTCATATCCAGAACTGTGGCACTATGAAAAATTAGAAGATAAAAAGCGTTATTTAATAGAATTGGTGAATGCCTACTTGTTAAAGGATATTTTAATTTTAGATGGGATAAGAAGCCCCTCTGTAATTTTTAATTTACTAAAAATGATTGCCTATCAAATCGGCAAAGAAGTCTCTTACAACGAACTAGGCACCGCTCTTGGAATTAGCAAAAATACAGTTGAAAAATATCTCAATCTTTTAACCCAAGTTTTTGTGCTCATAAAAGTACCCGCATACAGCAATAACTTACGCAAAGAAATTTCTAAAAGTCAACGCTGGTACTTTGTTGATAATGGAATAAGAAATGCCATTATTCAAGATTTTACGCCTTTGGCTTTGCGCAATGGTAATGATATTGGCATGCTTTGGGAAAACTATTTGTTTATGGAAAGAATGAAGCGCAATGAATACAAAAAAGAAATCCGAACTTATCACTTCTGGCGAACTTACGATCAACAGGAAATTGATTTAATTGAAGTGAAGAATAAAAATATTGCAGCATTTGAATTTAAGTTCAATGCCAACAAAACTCCTAAAATTCCAATAGCCTTCGAAAAAGCATATCCAAAAGCTTCTTTTGAAGTGATTAATGAAAAAAGCTATTTAGATTTTATTTTATAGGATTTTTTTACTGTTAATTAAATTAACTAAATACTTGAAAAACAATGACAAACACTTTTTAAAATGTAAATAATGTCATTATGATGACAAAATTTATATAAAAATTGTCATTACGTTGACAAAATTTACATTTATTTGAAAGTTAAAGCGATCACATGTCCTTCGAAAGCCTTAAAGATTAAGCATATTTTAAGTAAATAAAATTTTATTTTTTTGCAAACGATTAGTTTATTTTGCGCCAGGGATGGACGTGGTATCCTTTTGAGGGATTGCCACCGCAAGACCTTAAAAGATACAAGCAAACAGCCCGAAGGTGCCCAAATTATAGTTAAAAAAAAGCACTGCAACTAAGTCAAGTCGCAGAGCTAAAATTTTAGAAATTTGAACTTAAAACGTAATGCTAAAGGTACCTTGTGTTTTTAATGGATAGGTTGGCTTTGTATCATATAACGCTGTTTCGGCACATTGCTTCGCTTTTGTCATTAAATACTTGCTATCAGTAGTGGTTCCTTTACCTCCAGGCACGGCAGAAATTACGTGGCCATATTTATCAATAGTAACATCTACTACTACCGTTCCATGTTCTTCGGTCATAATGTCAACTCTGGGTTTGTTGGTAATAGTACGCCCTTTCATACTATAGCGTACTTCGTAATTACCAACTTTAATGGTTATTTCTTCTTGTGCCTTATTATCCTGAGCGTTAGCGAAAGGAATATTTAATGCTACTAAAGCAAAAAATAGAAAATTCATAATTCTGGTTTTCATGAGTTGTAAAATTAATTTATTAATTTTTAAAATAAATTCAATTTGCCTGCTAGTAGCGCTTGCAAAAAAATGTTAGCTGTTAGGCGTGTAGCATTTAAAAATAAGGAGTTTACATGTGTAAATGACTTGTTTTTAAATGCAAACAACGACACAGATGACGTTTTATTGCGAGCGCTAGGCGTCTATTTTGGCGTACTTTGCATTGGCCTCAATAAACTCTCTGCGTGGAGGAACTTCATCACCCATCAGCATACTAAAAATACGATCTGTTTCTGCAGCACTTTCAATGGTCACCTGACGTAATGTTCTAAATTCTGGATTCATGGTTGTTGTCCAAAGTTGTTCTGCATTCATCTCTCCCAAACCTTTATAGCGTTGTATGTTAACTGTACTTTCTTTTTCACCACCTAAATCTCTAATGGCATTTAAACGATCGTCTTCTGTCCAGCAGTATCGTTCGTTTTTACCTCTTTTTACCAAATAAAGTGGAGGTGTAGCAATGTATATATAACCTTGTTCAATCAATTCTTTCATGTAGCGGAAGAAGAAAGTCAATATCAGGGTAGTAATGTGGCTACCATCGATGTCCGCATCGGTCATGATAATGATTTTGTGGTAACGTAGTTTGGCAATGTTTAATTGCTTGCTGTCTTCTTCGGTACCAATGCTCACGCCCATGGCAGTAAACATATTCTTGATTTCTTCATTTTCAAAAATCTTGTACATCATGGCTTTTTCAACATTCAAAATTTTACCTCTTAATGGTAAAATAGCCTGAAATGCTCTGTTACGGCCTTGTTTAGCTGTACCACCTGCCGAATCTCCCTCCACAAGGTAAAGTTCACACATACTTGGGTCAGTTTCTGAACAATCGCTTAATTTACCGGGTAAGCCAGTACCAGTAAGCACATTCTTACGTTGCACCATTTCGCGTGCTTTACGGGCAGCGTGACGCGCAGTAGCTGCAAGAATCACTTTGTCAACAATAACACGGGCTTGCTTTGGGTTTTCTTCCAAATAATTACTCAACATTTCACTCACTGCCTGATCTACTGCTCCCATCACCTCATTGTTACCCAATTTGGTTTTAGTTTGGCCTTCAAACTGTGGCTCTTGCACTTTTACAGAAATTACTGCTGTTAATCCTTCACGGAAATCATCTCCGGCAATTTCGAATTTAACCTTGGCTAACATACCACTTTTTTCAGCATAAGCTTTTAGCGTACGTGTTAAACCTCTTCTAAAGCCTGCTAAGTGAGTTCCACCTTCATGCGTATTGATATTGTTAACATAAGAATGAATATTTTCAGAATATGAATTGTTATATAACATGGCTACTTCAACAGGTATACCTTGTTTTTCACCTTCCATATACATAGGCGAATCAATCAATTTTTCGCGCGTTGCATCAAGATATTCAACAAATTCTCTTAATCCGCCTTCACTAAAAAAGCTAACACTTTTTGCAACACCATTATCATCTAAGTCTCTTAAATCGGTAATGGTTAATCTAATGCCTTTGTTCAAGAAAGACAATTCGCGTAATCGCGATGACAATGTGTCAAAACTATATTCTGTGGTTGTAAAAATAGTGGCATCAGGCTTAAAATGAACTTGAGTTCCTCTGTCTTCTGTAGTGCCAATTTCTCTTACATCATAAACAGGCTTTCCAATTTGATAAGCTTGTTCATACACTTTTCCATTTTGCCAAACTGTTACTAATAAATCAGTAGAAAGAGCGTTTACACAGCTCACACCAACGCCATGCAATCCACCAGAAACTTTATAACTATCCTTATCAAACTTACCACCAGCATGAAGTACGGTCATTACAACTTCTAAGGCCGATTTTTTTTCTTTGGCATGGTAACCTGTTGGTATACCGCGACCATTATCTCTAACCGTAATACTATTGTCTAAATTAATTTTTACATCAATGTTATCACAATGGCCAGCAAGGGCTTCATCTATAGAGTTATCAACTACTTCATAAACCAAATGATGTAAACCTTTAAATCCCGTATCCCCAATATACATGGATGGTCGCTTTCTTACAGCCTCCAAACCCTCTAATACCTGAATACTATCTGCCGAATATTCTGTTTTTGATACTTCCTTTACCTCTTCTGACATATTATTTTTATAATGATTGTTGCTTTATTTATAGTTTAAAATCCACCAATAAAATTAAAAATTGATTAATTAAATTATAAGCCTATTTTTTAATGGAGCACAAAGATAACATTAATGGTTAATATACATGCTTAAATTTTTGCTCATTTTTGCCGCTTTTTAAGGTTTTTTTTAACATTTTGGACATTAGGTGTTGAAAAGTTGTGTTTGAGATCGTTTTATGCCTTAAAATTAAAGTTTGAATTTTTGCGACAGAAATATTTGTTCAGTTTTTTTATGCGCATAATTGGAAATAGGTTTGTCTAAAGATAGAAAATAAATTAACATTGTATTGCTATAATTAAAAGCATAATACTAAATGCTATTAAATCATGTTGTACTAAAATATCAGAATCAAATTTAACTAATTTTAATAAACATGCTTACTGCCCATATTAATGATGAAACTATAACTGGTTTTGAAAAAAAAGTATTTCAAAAGGGTAAAGTATGCAAAAAATTGCAGCTAATATAGTTGAACTAAATTTTGAAAATGGCTTTGAAGGCGAGTTAGAAGATGTGAAACTTATTGTAGAAAGAGTTGGTAAGTTTTGTTTCAATAATCAACCCGTACTTTTATTAGTGGTTTATGCCGAAGACAACATCTTTAGCAAAGAGGCAAGGCAATACATTGCTTCCAAAGAAATTAATCATATTGTTAAAGCCGAAGCATTGGTTTTAAATAGTATGGCCCTTCGCATCATGGGGAATTTTTATTTAAAAGTTAATAAGCCGGCTCGTCAATCGAGGCTGTTTAATGATAGAAATATTGCTTTTGAATGGTTAAGTAATAGAAGTTAGATTAAAAAAGCTGTATCAGCATTTAAATTTTTAAATACGAAGGCTTCTTTTCTGTTTTTGTGGATTTTACTGTTGATTTATTGCCCTCGTTAATCCTAATCGTTTGAAATTCAATAAAATAATAGTTTAAAAATATTTTATTAGAAGTAAATAAATTACTACCTTTGCATCCCTTTTTAAAAAGGATAATTAAATAAATTTATTGTTAAACCCCTTCTGCGACTATATAAAACGCAGGATACAAACAAAATCAAACTCATGTCTGAACATGATAAATTCGCTCCACTTGCTGACTTTAACTGGGATGCAATCGGAAAAAAATCACAAAATTATTCTGCTGACGAACGTTCAAAAATGGAAACGATGTATGAAAATACATTACAATCCGTTACTGAACACGATGTAATTGATGGAACCATCGTTGCAATTACATCAAAAGATTTACTAGTTAACATCGGTTACAAATCAGATGGTATTGTGCCTCTTAGTGAAGTACGTTACAATCCTGAAATTAAAGTTGGTGACAAATTAGAAGTTTATGTTGAAAGCCAAGAAGACAAATCAGGTCAGTTAATCCTTTCTCACAAAAAAGCACGTGCATTGCGTTCTTGGGATAGAGTTAATGAAGCATTGGAGAAAGAAGAAATTATTAAAGGTTTCGTAAAATGCCGTACAAAAGGTGGTTTAATTGCCGATGTATTTGGTATCGAAGCTTTCTTACCAGGTTCTCAAATTGATGTAAAACCAATACGCGATTACGATGTGTATGTTGGTAAAATCATGGAGTTCAAAGTTGTGAAAATCAATAAAGAATTCAAAAACGTTGTTGTTTCTCATAAAGCGCTTATCGAAGAAGAATTAGAACAACAAAAGAAAGATATCATCTCTAAATTAGAAAAAGGACAAATCTTAGAAGGTGTGGTTAAAAATATCACTTCTTATGGTGTGTTCATCGACTTAGGTGGTGTTGATGGATTAATTCATATCACTGACTTATCTTGGGGACGTATCAATCATCCAGAAGAAATTGTTCAGTTAGATTCTAAAATCAATGTAGTTATCCTTGATTTTGATGATAACAAAAAGCGTATTGCTTTAGGCTTAAAACAATTAACTCCACATCCTTGGGATTCTTTAGATGCTAACTTAAATGTTGGTGATAAAGTATCTGGAAAAGTGGTAGTTTTAGCTGATTACGGTGCATTTATCGAAATTTTACCAGGTGTTGAAGGTTTGATTCACGTTTCAGAAATGAGCTGGAGTCAACATTTAAGAACTGCGCAAGATTTTATGAAAGTAGGTGATTCAGTTGAAGCTGTTATCTTAACACTTGATCGTGAAGAACGCAAAATGTCTTTAGGTGTAAAACAATTATCTGCAGATCCTTGGACTACAGTTATTGAAAAATATGCTATAGGTTCTCAACATACTGCAACGGTGCGTAACTTCACTAATTTCGGCATTTTTGTTGAGCTTGAAGAAGGTGTGGATGGTTTAATTCATATTTCTGACTTATCATGGTCTAAGAAAATTAAACATCCTTCTGAATTCTGCAAAATTGGCGATAAAATTGAAGTGAAAGTGCTTGAAATGGATAGCGAAAACCGCAGATTAAGTTTAGGTCACAAACAATTGGAGGAAAATCCTTGGGAAGTGTTCGAAACTGTATTTACTCTTGACTCTGTTCATACTGGAACTGTTACTCAAGTTACAGATAAAGGCGCTGTTATTGCTTTACCTTATGGTGTTGAAGGATTTGCTCCAACGCGTCATTTGTTAAAAGCTGATGGTACTTCATTAAAAGCTGAAGAGCAAGCAGAATTTAAAGTTTTAGAATTCAACAAAGAGAGTAAGAAGATTATAGCTTCACATGCAAAAATTCATGACGATGCCATAGCTGCTGAAAAAGCCGTTGAAACTGAAGAAAAGAAAACTGCTGAAAAAGCTGAAAAGAAAGCGGTGAAGAAAGTAAAAGAAAGTGTTGAAAAAACAACTTTTGGTGATATCAGTGCATTGAGCGATTTAAGAGACGAATTGCAAGAAAGCGAAAAGAAAAAGAAGTAATTCTATTTCTATTAATTGAAAAGCCTGACATAGCAATATGTCAGGCTTTTTTTATGGATAAATCATTGTAATCGAATTAAAACTGTAACCACTGGCTTAAAATGTCGTCACCTAATGGCGTTAATACCGATTCAGGATGAAATTGGATGCCAGCAATAGCAAGTGTTTTATGCTGAAATGCCATAATACCTCCTTCTTTGTTGTAAGCAGTAATAGCTAAACATGCAGGAAAATTACTTTCATGTAACACCCATGAATGGTAATGACCCGTCTTGATGATTGATGGTAAGGTCTTAAATATACCTTCTTGTTCTTTAATATTTGTGTTCAACTGAACTCCATGCAACACTTGATCAAGTTTATTCAGTTGCGCCCCAAAAAATTGTCCTAGTGCTTGATGACCTAAACAAATTCCTAAAATTGGTTTTGAGCGATGGATTTTTTCTATAAAAGCTAATAGTTCACCAGCTTCTGATGGCAAACCAGGGCCAGGTGAAAGTACCACTTTATCAAACTGATCAATAGGTAACTGCAACAAATGGTCGTTTCGAACCACAGTTACATGAATATTTTCATTTTTTTCTAAACTGTGTAACAGATTAAAAGTAAAGGAATCATAATTGTCAACAAGCAGAATATGCTTCAAAACTTAATTAATAAGCAATATTAGTCTTCTAAGCGCATGTTATGATAAACAGCCTGCACATCTTCATCTTCTTCAAATTTTTCAATAATAGCAAGCACTTTGTCTCTTTGCTCAGGTGTTATTTCGGCATAGCTTGTTGGAATTCTTTGAAGTTCAGAACTAATTACATTCAATTTTTTATCTTCCAATGCTTTTTGCATGTTGCCAAACTCAGAAAACGGTGCTGTAATTACAATTTCTTCTTCATCTCCTTCAACCTCCTCGGCCCCAAAATCTATCAATTCTAATTCTAATTCGTCTTTGTCTACACCAGCTGCCGATAGATGGAACACCGCTTTGCGTTCAAACATAAAATCCAAAGACCCCGTTTTTCCTAAAGTACCTTCATTTCTTGTAAAGTACATTCTAACGTTGGCTACTGTTCTTGTTGGATTATCTGTTGCACACTCACATAAAATTCCAACGCCAAAGGGCGCATATCCTTCATAAACAATTTCTTCATAGTCTTTTTCATCTTTGCTGCTTGCACGTTTTATGGCTGCCTCTACGCGGTCTTTCGGCATATTGGCACCCTTAGCATTTTGCATAACCACACGCAATTTTGCATTGTGCTGTGGATCTGGACCACCAGCTTTTACAGCAATTACTATATCACGACCAATACGTGTAAAAACGCGGGCCATATTGCCCCAACGTTTCATTTTTCTTACTTTCCTAAATTCAAATGCTCTTCCCATGATTTATGTGTTATATCGACTGCAAAAATAGAAGCAATCAAAAAATATAAAAATTTTTTATCAATTTATTATGAAATGTTTTCACACAATCAAGGTTTCAATAAAAATTACTATAAAAAAGGAACCATATTTATTGATATCAAAGATGCGGGCTCACCTATTTGGCGCTGAAAGTTTTATAAAATTAAAATTAAAATGAAAACGATTGTTTATTTACAAGATTTGACACTAAATTAATTAAAGCTAATTTGTTACTTTTGTGCTTTATAAAATAGAAAAATGAGCACATTGATGAAAGAAACTCAGAATGCGGAGCACTACATCCAATTAGAAGAAAAGTATGGAGCACACAACTATCACCCTTTGCCAGTGGTGTTAGAAAGAGGAGAGGGGATTTTTTTATGGGATGTTGATGGTAAACAATACTTTGATTTCCTTTCAGCCTATTCTGCAGTAAATCAGGGACATTGCCATCCCAAAATTTTAGATGCATTAACACAGCAGGCACAGCATTTAACACTTACATCACGAGCGTTTCATAATAATGTACTTGGCGAATATGAGGCATACATTACCAAGTATTTTGGGTATGATAAAGTATTGCCAATGAATACAGGGGTTGAGGGTGGTGAAACTGCCATCAAATTGGCGCGTAAATGGGGCTACACCGTTAAAGGTATTGCTGAAAACGAAGCAAAAATAATTTTTGTAGAAGGTAATTTCTGGGGAAGGACCATTGCAGCCATATCTTCTAGTTCTGATCCATCAAGTTATAGTGGATTTGGGCCTTTTGTTTCGGGGTACAATATTATTCCATATAATGATTTAAATGCTTTGGAGGCCGCAATGCAAGATAAGAATGTTTGTGCCTTTATGTTTGAACCCATTCAAGGAGAAGCAGGTGTAGTAGTGCCTCATGATGGATACATCTCAGGCGCAAAAGCACTTTGCGAAAAGTACAATGTTTTAATGATTGCCGATGAGGTGCAAACCGGTTTATGTCGTACAGGTAAAATGTTAGCCTGCGATTATGAAAATGTTAAACCCGATATATTAATTCTTGGAAAAGCACTTTCTGGTGGTTTTTTGCCTGTTTCGGCTGTGTTGTGTAATGATGAAATTATGCTCACCATCAAACCAGGTGAACATGGTTCAACTTATGGTGGAAATCCACTGGCTTGTAAGGTTGCCATAGCTTCACTGAAGGTGTTAAAAGATGAAAATTTGGCAGAAAATGCCGCCTACTTAGGCGAGATTTTAAGAAATGAATTGAAAGCAATAAAAAGTGAAATGATAGCAGAAGTGCGCGGCAAGGGCCTTTTAAATGCGATTGTGATAAAGCCAAAAAATGGCAAAGATGCCTGGGATGTTTGTTTGGCGCTAATGCACAATGGATTATTGGCAAAGCCTACGCATGGCGACATTATACGCTTTGCACCACCTTTGGTGATTAATGAGGAACAATTAATGGCTTGTGTGAGTATCATTAAAAAAACACTTGCATCTTTTGAATAATTATTTCATTATGATTTATTGTGAATATACAGCGATTTTATCACAATAGAAGCCTCTTTAAACACGTTATTGATTTGCAATTTTGCTTAACATTATTTAAAAAACAATACCATCATTTATTGATTGAATCAAGTAAATTTGCAATAGGCACAGTATAAAATATGACAGTTTTAAATCGAATTATTTTTTTTATTTTTTTCCTATTTACATGGATTTACGAATCCAAGGCACAAGAAACAAAACGCCCCAAGGATTACATCATTGAAGGTAAAGTTACCATAGAAGGCAACAAACCTGCAGCTGGTGGTGCAATTTTAGTTGGAAAGCTGGGTCTTTCTGGAGGTTCTAGAGCAAGCATTGAGTCTGATGGAAGCTACGAGATAAAACTGGATTACGATAAAGAATATACGATTACCTACACCAAAAAGGGATATGTAAGCCAAATCTATCAAATCAATACTAAAGTTGATAAAGAACGAATTGAAGAAACCTTCATCAATAAAGAAATTATGGTGGAATTATTTCAAATGGTTGATGGTGTAAATGTTGATTTAATGAAGCAGCCAGTGGCTAAAATATTTTACGATGAACTTTTATATGATTTTGATGAGGATGAAGTCTATTCAACCGGCATGAAACCTCAGGTTGAAGAGCTTAAAGCAATACTTCTTGCGCAAATTGAATTAAATAAAAATAACACCTTAACAGCTGAGGAATTGGCAAAACAAAAGGCAGATGAAGCAGCAAGAGCTAAAGCCGAGGAAGCAGTAAGATTATTAGCGGAAAAAGAGAAAGCAATAGCCGCTGCAAAAGCCAAGAAAGAAGCAGATGCAAAAGCAAAGGCTGATGAGGTCGCGCGTATTGCAGCCGAAAAAGCCAAGGTAGCTGATGAGGCACAAGCCAGAAAAGAGGCAGCAGAAAAAGCCAAAGCAGAAGAGGCGGCTAGACTGGCCGCAGAAAAAGAAAAATCAATAGCTGATGCTAATGCCAAAAAAGAAGCCGATGATAAAGCCAAAGCAGAAGAAGCGGCCAGAATAGCAGCAGAAAAGGAAAAAGCGAGATTGGATGCTTTAGCAAAGAAGGATGCGGAAGATAAAGCAAAAGGCGAAGAAGCAGCCAGAATAGCAGCAGAAAAGGAAAAAGCCAGATTGGATGCTTTAGCAAAGAAGGAAGCCGATGATAAAGCCAAAGCAGAAGAAGCGGCCACAATAGCAGCAGAAAAAGAAAAAGCCAGATTGGATGCTTTAGCAAAGAAGGAAGCTGATGATAAAGCCAAAGCAGAAGAAGCGGTCAGAATAGCAGCAGAAAAGGAAAAAGCGAGATTGGATGCTTTAGCAAAGAAGGAAGCCGATGATAAAGCCAAAGCAGAAGCTATTGAAAAGGCTAAACAAGATGCCGCTGAGGCCACCAGACTGGCCGCTGAAGCTGAAAAACAAAAAGCAGCCGATCTTGCAAAGAAAAAAGCAGAAGAGTTTGCTGCATTAAAATCTCAGGCTGAAAAAAAGGCATTTGAAGACGAAGTTAAAAGAAAAGAAGCACTCGCAAAACAGGAAGAAATCTATAAGAATAAACAAGCAACTTTTAAACCTGTAATGGGTATTTATACCACCACTACAACTGTTATCAATGGAAAACAAGCTTATGGTTACATCAATTTTGGAAATGGAGTAGGTAACCAAGATTTAACCAAAGAGGAATATGATGAATACCAGGAGCGTTTCGGAAAAAAACCTTAACATTTTTGAATATTATCCTTAATTCATTATTAACTAAATTGATATGACTCTTTCTAAAATTAATCCTACTACAACTAAAGCCTGGGCTAAGTTAACGCTTCATCAAAGTGCAATGAAGGATGTTAATATTAATGATTTGTTTGATCAAGAATTAAGCAGGAGCAAAGATTTTAGTTTGCATTTTAATGAAATGTTAATCGATTTTTCAAAGAATAGAATAACGAAGGAAACCATTGATTTACTTATAGAATTGGCGCATGAAACTGAATTGAAAAAGAATATTAATGCCTTTTTTAATGGTGAGTTTATTAATGAAACAGAAGGAAGATCAGTAATGCATACCGCATTAAGAAGGCTTAATAGCTCGCCTGTGTATATCAACAAGCTTAATGTTACTCCATTGGTTCAAGAGGCAAAACTTAAAATGAAGTTATTTGCAGATAAGTTCTGCTCATTTCAAATGAAAGGTTACACAGGAAAACCATTAACCACTATTGTAAATATTGGTATTGGCGGAAGCGACTTGGGGCCGGTTATGGTTACCGAAGGCTTAAAGTCATACCAAGTGCCAGGTGTTACAACATATTTTGTGTCAAATGTTGATGGTACACATTTAGCAGAAACACTAAAAAAGGTCAATTATGAAAATACCTTGTTTATTGTTGCGTCAAAAACATTTACAACGCAAGAAACAATGGCCAATGCACAAACTGCTAAAGATTGGTTATTAAGTCGTACTGTTAGCACTGCATCTGTAGCTGCTCATTTTGTAGCCCTGTCGACCAATCATAAAAAAGTATCAGATTTTGGAATTTTGCCTGAAAATATTTTTGAATTTTGGGATTGGGTTGGAGGAAGATACTCACTGTGGTCTAGTATTGGGCTTTCAATTGCCTGTACTATAGGTTATGCCAATTTTGAACAACTCCTTAATGGCGCAGGCCTTATGGATGAACATTTTTATAACGAACCTTTCGAGAAAAATATACCAGTTATACTTGCCTTATTAGGTATATGGTATAATAATTTTTGGGATGCGCATTCGCATGCAATTTTGCCTTATGACCAATATTTACATCGCTTTGCAGCTTATTTTCAACAAGGAGATATGGAAAGTAATGGAAAAAGTGTTGATCGCAATGGCGAAAAAGTAAAATACCAAACAGGACCTGTCATTTGGGGAGAGCCTGGCACCAATGGTCAACATGCGTTTTATCAGTTAATTCATCAAGGAACAAAATTAATTCCATGTGATTTTATTGCACCTGCCGTTTCGCATAACAATGTAGGTAACCATCATCAATTGTTGTTGTCTAATTTTTTTGCCCAAACCCAGGCGTTAATGCAAGGTAAATCAATTGAAAAAGTAAGGATGGAGATGGAAAATGAGAATATTCCTCAAAGTGAGATTGATAAGAAAGCTGCTTTTAAAGTTTTTGAAGGCAACAAGCCTACCAATAGTATTCTGGTAAAAATAATTGATCCTAAAACCTTAGGGGCTTTAATAGCTATGTATGAGCATAAAATATTTGTGCAAGGCGCAATATGGAATATATTTAGCTTTGATCAATGGGGCGTTGAGCTGGGAAAACAACTTGCCAACAACATTTTACCTCAATTGATGCAAAAAGTTGATACTACAAGTTTCGATAGTTCTACAAATAGCTTAATAAATCAATATAAAAATTGGGCAAAACATAAATAGTTAGCTTTTACTTTATTATTTTTAGACTAATAATTTATTATTGCATGATGTTGGTTTATTTGCTTGGCATTTATTAGCTTTGTGTAATCATAAAATTTAAAATATATGTCTAAGAAAAACCAATCTATTCTTACCAATCATTCTATTGACTTTTTAGAAAAATATATCAATAATGCCGCGCCAACGGGTTTTGAAGCGTCTGGTCAAAAGTTGTGGCTCAATTATTTAAAACCATATATTGACGATCAATTTATTGATAATTATGGTACCGCGGTGGGTGTTATTAATCCAAAAGCAGAGTACAAGGTTGTAATTGAAGCGCATGCAGATGAAATTTCATGGTTTGTAAATTATATCACTAATGATGGTTTTATTTATTTGAAAAGAAACGGAGGAAGTGATCATCAGATAGCTCCTTCAATGCGTGTTAATATACATACCGAAAAAGGAATTGTTAAAGCAGTTTTTGGCTGGCCAGCCATTCATACGCGTGAGCCTGGTAAAGAGGAAACCCCAAATTTAAAAAACATATTTTTAGATTGTGGCTGTGCTACAAAAGATGAAGTTGAAAAATTGGGGATTCATGTGGGTTGTGTTGCTACTTTTGAAGATGAATTTACTATTTTAAACAAAAAAATGTTTGTTGGTAGGGCTCTGGATAACCGCATAGGTGGCTTTATGATTGCAGAAGTTGCACGTATGATTAAGGAAACAAAAACAAAATTACCCTTTGGATTATATATCACAAATAGTGTGCAAGAGGAAGTTGGTTTGAGAGGTGCCGAAATGATTGTTCAAACCATTAAACCAAATATGGCCATTGTTACCGATGTTACTCACGATACGCAAACACCCATGCTAAGCAAAATTACAAATGGTGATTTAGCTTGTGGTCGCGGGCCTGTGGTTACTTATGGACCAGCTGTGCACAATACAGTGCTTAAAATGATTATTGAGGCCGCTCAAAAAAATAAAATTCCTTTTCAACGTGCTGCCGTTAGCAGGGCTACAGGAACTGATACAGATGCATTTGCTTATGCGGTGGGTGGTGTGCCTTCAGCACTAATTTCGCTGCCATTAAGATACATGCATACTACTGTAGAAAGTGTAAACAAACAGGATGTAGAAAATGTTATTAAATTGATTTTCGAATCATTAAAATGTATCAAACCTAATATGAACTTGAAATATTTTTAGTTCAACAACAATAAGTATATGAAAAGTATATCGAATTATTTGTATTTAGTTTTATCTCTTGTTTTTACAGAGCATCTATTGGCGCAAACTGTGAATCCATTTTATGAAGATGGTAACATTTACATTAAAGTGAAGGCTAGTTCTATGACGAATATTGGTGATGTGAAAAATGAGATTAAAAATTTCCCTTTTTTACAAGACTTTGCTAATACCTTTACTGTAATTGAGTTTCGAAAGCTTTATGCTTTTGCCAAACATCCTGGGTTAGAAAATATTTACAAAATTTCTATTGCAGAAAGCAACCTTATAGAACAATCTTTAGAAAAACTATCTAAGGTGGAGGCATTAGCGTATGCCGAGAAAGTTCCTTATAAAAAGTATTTTGCTACACCCCCCAATGATACAAGTTATAACAATACACTTCAATGGAATTTGTTCAAAATAAATGCTCAAGTGGCATGGAATTTTGTAGGAAATCCAACGCCCTCTCAATCAATAATTGCTATTGTAGATGATGGTTTAGATATCAGTCACATTGATTTGAAAGATAACTTATGGAAAAATAATTTAGAAATGAACGGTTTGCCTGGCGTTGATGATGATGGTAATTTTATTATTGATGATTCTTTAGGGTATGATTTTGGTAATTTTGACACCGATGCCAGTCCAAACGATTTTACATGGTCTCATGGTACTCATGTTTCGGGTATCGCAGGTGCAGTTACAAACAATGTAACAGGCATTGCAAGTATAGGTTATAACGCCCGTTTAATGGCAGTTAAAGGCAGTAGTTCTAATTTGTATGTAAGCAATGGATTTGAAGCAATTGCCTATGCTGCCGATAATGGTGCTGATGTAATTAATTTATCATGGGGTGCACCTGTAGAATCTATTACAGAAGCTAACACAATTTTATATGCAAACTTTTTAGGCACAGTGGTAGTAGCGGCTGCAGGTAACACCAATGATGCCACCGTTAATTATCCGGCAGCTTATCCGCATGTAATTAGTGTGGCAAGTACAGCTTCAAATGATACTAAATCTTTTGGCACTACCTACGGACAAAGTATTGACGTTTGTGCACCAGGAACAAGTATTTACAGTACCTTTCCAGGAAATGGTTATGGCTTGCTCTCTGGAACTTCAATGGCTTCTCCCTTAGTGGCTGGTTTGGCTGCCTTGATGAAAACATACAATCCATTGCTCACCCCAGACCAGATTGAAGATTGTATTAAAAACAATACTGATAATATTGATTTCATGAATCCCAACTTCCCAGGTAAGTTAGGCACTGGCAGAATAAATGCTTTTAAGGCAATGCAATGTGTGAGTGCTACAAGAAATCAAATAGACGCCTCATTAAAAAGTTTTGAAGTGCCTGATGCATACTCCTGCTCGAGTTCTTTTGTGCCTAAGGTTGCCTTAAAAAATTGCGGAACCTCTAATTTGCAAAGTGTGATTATACGTTATCAGTTAGACGGTGGATTGGTGAATACCTTGCAATGGACTGGTGATATGGCCTACGATAGTTTGCAATTTATTGATTTGCCTGCAATTGCTGTGGCAACTGGTGAACATAATCTATTAGCATATTGTACTAATCCGAATGGAGTTTTGGATTGGAGTTTCTCAAATGACACTATTATTAACACTTTTCAAATATACAATGCAGGAGTTTCCTTGCCTTTTACAGAGAATTTTGAAAATGGATTTGAAAACAAAGCGTGGCGAATTAGCAACCCTGATAAAGATAAAACTTGGCAAATAAAATCTGGCAATTTAGATGGTGTTGCAAATAAGGCAGCATTTATTAATATGTTCAATTATTCCGATGAAGGTCAAAGAGATGGTTTAATTACACCTCCTTTAAATTTTTCGGGCTACGATAGTTTAAAATTAGCATTTGATTATGCTTGGAAAAGAAATTTTAGACAAGAGTCTGATACCTTGATTCTTTTTGCTTCCGCGGACTGTGGTGCTACTTTTCCCTATCGTTTAGCAACTTTTTATCAAGATTCGCTCACCTTGTTTGCTACCAATAACGATACGATGGATTTTTATTTTAATCCAACCTTATCTGCAAGTTGGTGTGGCAATATTATAAATTGTATTCAGGTTGATTTAACTGCTTTGATTGGAAACTCTTCTGTATTGCTAAAGTTTGAAACGTATAATAATTTTAATAACAATTTATTTATTGATAACGTTAATATTACTGGTACTTCAACTGCATCAACTGCGCCATCAGGCAATACAATAACAGCTAGTACAAACACAATTTGTGCAGGTGAAATTGTAAATTTTAGTGCCATAGATCCTAATAATAATGCCACCCAATGGAATTGGACTTTTTCTTCAGGCACGCCTTCAACCGCAAGTGGTCAGAATGTTTCAGTGTTGTTTACTGCTGCTGCTTCAGTAACAGCATCTGTTATTGTAAGTAATAATATCGGTAATTCAACTTTTAACTTGTCAAACCCAATCGATGTAAATGCGCTTCCGCAGGTTAGTATCTTGCAAAATGATACAGCTATTTGTGCCGATAACAGCATTACTTTAAATGTGAATGGAGCACTTACTTACCAATGGAGTCCTAGTGCTGGGTTGAGTGATACCTCTGGTGCAACTATAACTGCGCTTCCTCAACAACCAATAACCTATATCGTTGAGGGGATATCGAGTGCTGGTTGTGTAAACTATGATACCATAAGCATTGATACAACGGTTTGTTTAGGTCTTTTAGTTTCCAATTTGTCATCAAATATTCGTATTTATTACAATATATCCTCAGGTTTTATTATGATAAATACTGGTGATCAAGATTTAAAAAACAATGTTGTAACACTATATAATTCGCTTGGTCAAAATATTTATCAAGCTGTTTTAAATCAACCTGCAAAAACTAATAAATCAATTATAGATTGTGGAGATTTAAGTGATGGTATTTATTTTGTGACTATATCTGCTCAAGGAAAAAAGGGATTGACAGAAAAAGTGCTCATTCATAAACAATAGTTCATCACATTAGTATAATGATTAATTTCCCTGAGGTATTGTATGAAGATAATCATATTATTGCCATTAATAAAAAGCCAGGAGATATTGTGCAAGGTGACAAAACGGGCGATACTCCCTTAAGTGATTTTGTTAAGCAGTATATAAAAGCTACAGCCAATAAGCCAGGAGAGGTTTTTTTAGGAACTGTGCATCGTATCGACCGACCAGTAAGCGGTATAGTGCTTTTTGCAAAAACAAGTAAAGCCCTAGCTCGTTTAAATGAGATGTTTCAAAAAAAGGAAATTACTAAAACATACTGGGCGGTTGTAAAAAATAAACCACCCCAAACAGCTGGTAAACTGGAGCATTTTCTTTTAAAAGATGAAGCTAGAAATAAATCTAAAGCGCATGTTAATCAGGTTAAAAATAGCTTAGCAAGTGTGTTGGAATATAAAATTATTGCCAGTTCCGAGAAATATTATTTACTGGAAGTTAATCCTCATACCGGACGACATCATCAAATTAGGGCGCAACTTTCGGCAATAGGTTGTCCCATAAAAGGAGATGTAAAGTATGGTGCAGATAGAACGAATGAAAATGCATCTATACATTTACATGCCAGAAGTATCCATTTTATTCATCCTGTAAAGAAAGAAATCATTAATATTGAGGCCAATCCTCCACAAGACAATTTATGGAGTGCTTTTATAAAACTATTATCATGAGCTATTTTAAACAACTTTTATTTCTATCACTTTTCTTGTTCAGTATCGCTATAAAGGCTCAAAACCCAGATTCGGTAATGATCCGTAAAATCTATGATGAGGTATTGAAAAATAGTGAATGTTATCAAAATCTTGCTTATTTATGTTCGAATATTGGAGGTAGATTAAGTGGCTCACCTGAAGCAGCAAAGGCTGTTGAGTGGGGTAAAACAGTGATGGAGGGTTTGAAATTGAATCGCATTGAACTGCAACCGGTTACTGTGCCACACTGGGTAAGAGGAGAAAAAGAACAAGCTTTCATTATCAATCCTAAAACAGGAGCAAGGCAAGAAACCCAAATTTGCGCCTTAGGTGGCTCTATTGCTACAGCTGATCAGGGCATAGAGGCAGAGGTTATAGAGGTTATGAATTTTGAAGAATTAGAAAAATTAGGCACTGATAAAATTAAGGGTAAAATAGTGTTTTATAACCGACCTATGGAGCCTACTCATATTCACACTTTTAATGCTTATGGGGCAGCAGTTAATCAACGCTGGGCCGGTGCAATGAATGCTTCTAAGTATGGTGCATTGGCAACTGTAACAAGATCAATGGGATTAAAAATCGATAAGTTTCCGCACACGGGTTCCATGTCGTATGTTGATAGTTTGCCTAAAATTCCTGCAGTAGCCATTAGCACAGAAGGTGCCGAGATGCTAAGTGCACTTATCAGAGCCAACAAATCTGCAAAATTATTTATCAAAACAAGTTGCCAAACATTGCCAGACAACGAATCATACAATGTAATTGGAGAGTTGAAAGGAAGCGAGAGGCCCAATGAATATATAGTTGTTGGAGGGCATTTAGATGCATGGGATAATGGGAGTGGAGCGCACGATGATGGTGCAGGCTGTGTTCAAAGTATGGAAGTAATACGCATTTTTAAAGCGATAGGTTATCAGCCAAAACATAGCATCAGAGTAGTACTTTTTATGAATGAAGAAAACGGTTTAAGAGGTGGAAAGGAATATGCTAAACAGGCCAAATTGAAAAAAGAAACGCACATTGCAGCCATTGAATCTGATGCTGGAGGTTTTAGTCCAAGAGGCTTTAGTTTTGAAGCACCAAAATGGTTTATGAATTCAGTGCAAAATTATAAGCCTTTGCTGCTACCTTATGATTTGTATGATTTTGATGGAAAGGGTGGAGGGCCAGATATTTCGCCACTGATAGAACAAGGCATTCCAACCGTAGAACTTATTCCAGATTCGCAAAGGTATTTTGATTACCATCATACCGCAGATGACACTTTTGATAAAGTTAATAAAAGAGAATTAGAACTAGGAGCTGCTGCCATGGCTGCTTTGATTTATTTGATAGATAACACTGAGTTTCATTAATTTATTACATTTGCACTTTCAAAAATCAATATGAAAATTAAATATTTGTTTATAGTAGCTTTATTGTTTTCTGCATTGTTTAACGCTTGTAAAACAGATGTAGATGTGATTGCACCTTACCGTGAAACTGCTGTTGTTTATGGCTTATTAGATATTTCACAAGGAATTCAATATATTAAAGTCAACAAAGTTTTTTTAGGAAAAGGGGATGCTTTTGCCATGGCGCAAAATCCTGATTCAAGTAACTTCAATCCAGATGATATGAATATTACCCTGGATAAATATAATGGATCAGATTTTATTGGTACTATTATACTTAATGATACCATACTTAATGATACCATCCTAAGTGGGGGAGCATCAGGCAGTTTTTCAAAAGAAAAAAATATAATTTATTATACAAAGGAATTGCTTCAAGAAAATTTAACCTACAAACTCAAAGTAGAGAATAAAAAAACGGGATACAAGGCCGAATCAACTACAAATGTCATCAATTTACTTAATATTGAAGGTGGTGGTGGTGATTGGCCATTTGTTTTGCCAAATAACAGTTTTAATCCTAAAATTAATATCAGATGGATTGCACAAAAGCATGCAAAGATTTACGAGTTAATTTTTAGGTTTCAATATAAAGAATTTAAAAATGGAGGCGACACTGTCTATAAGTCAATAGATTGGGCGTTCAGTCCAATGTATTCATCAAACACTGAAGGGGGTGAAGGAATGCTTAAAGTGGTTAAAGGGGAGGAGTTTTATCAGTTTTTAAAGACAGTAAAAGACAGTTATTTTGCAGATAATTCATTCAAAAGAATTGCCTGTGGAGGGCAGATATTGGTTACTGCTGCAGGTGAGGAATTTCAAATTTATAAAGATTTAAATGCACCTTATTCGAGCAATTTTCAAGAGAAACCAATTTATACGAATATTGTAAATGGATTAGGCATTTTTAATTCGCGTGTGAGTGCCTCCGGAATTCCTAAGGCCTTAAGTTCAAGTAGTATTAATGAATTGGTGAATGGTAACTACACCAACGACCTTGGTTTTATTAGACAGTAAAAAGTCTTTAAGTGTCTTTTTGTCAGCCAATTTGCTAATGTTGCAGATTGGCTTTTTCTTTTATGCCACATTTTCACTTCTTTTAGATGCATTGCTTTATGGCATAATCATTGACAAATGGCAAGCGTTAAACAATAGTAAAAATTAAAAACAAAATAAATCATGGGTAAAATTATAGGAATAGACTTAGGTACAACCAACTCTTGCGTTTCAGTAATGGAAGGTAATGAACCGGTAGTAATACCTAATAGCGAAGGCAAAAGAACCACACCATCGGTTGTGGCTTTTGTAGAAAATGGTGAGCGTAAAGTTGGTGATCCAGCAAAGCGCCAAGCGATCACAAATCCAACAAAAACTGTTTATTCAATTAAGCGTTTTATGGGCGAATCATTTGATAAGGTGACAAATGAGGCAGGCCGCGTGCCATATAAAGTAAAAAAAGGTGACAACAATACGCCTAGAGTTGACATAGATGGCAGATTATATACGCCACAAGAAATTTCAGCAATTATTCTTCAAAAAATGAAGAAAACTGCAGAAGATTATTTGGGTACAACAGTTACTGATGCAGTAATTACAGTACCTGCCTACTTTAATGATGCTCAACGTCAGGCCACAAAAGAAGCTGGTGAAATTGCAGGATTAAATGTGAAAAGAATTATCAATGAGCCAACTGCAGCTGCATTAGCTTACGGTTTAGATAAAAAGAACATCGACATGAAAATTGTTGTGTTCGACTGCGGTGGTGGTACGCATGATGTGTCAGTACTTGAATTAGGAGATGGCGTATTTGAAGTAAAATCTACTGATGGAGACACACATTTAGGTGGTGATGATTTTGATCAAAAAATTATTGATTGGTTAGTTCAAGAATTTAAAAATGAGAATGGTGGTTTGGATATCAGTAAAGATCCAATGGCTTTGCAACGTTTAAAAGAAGCAGCCGAAAAAGCTAAAATTGAATTGTCAAGCACTTCTTCAAGCGAAATTAACTTGCCATACATTATGCCTGTTGATGGTATACCAAAACATTTAGTAAGAAGTTTAAGCAAAGCTAAATTTGAACAGTTGGTTGATGATTTAGTAAAAAGAACCATTGAGCCTTGTAAATCAGCATTGAAAAACGCTGGTTTAACAGTAAACGATATCAATGAAGTGATTTTAGTTGGTGGTTCTACAAGAATTCCAGCTATCCAAGAGGCAGTAGAAAAGTTTTTTGGAAAAGCGCCTTCTAAAGGAGTAAATCCTGATGAGGTTGTTGCAGTTGGAGCAGCTATTCAAGGTGGTGTATTAACAGGTGAGATTAAAGATGTGTTGTTGTTAGATGTTACTCCATTGAGTTTAGGTATTGAAACAATGGGTGGTGTAATGACCAAATTGATCGAATCAAATACAACTATACCAGCTAAAAAGAGTGAAACGTTCAGTACTGCCAGCGATAGTCAACCTTCAGTAGAAATACACATTTTACAAGGTGAGCGTCCGATGGCTAATCAGAATCGTACTATTGGAAGATTTCATTTAGATGGTTTGCCACCAGCGCCAAGAGGTGTACCTCAAATTGAAGTAACTTTTGACATTGATGCTAATGGTATTTTACATGTATCTGCAAAAGATAAAGCAACTGGAAAATCTCAACAAATAAGAATTGAAGCATCTTCTGGCTTAAGTGATGATGATATCAAGAAAATGAAAGC
>JBILPB010000073.1:0-15484 GCA_044374175.1 Bacteroidia bacterium
TCCTGCTCTGGCATGCTCAACTGTTGTATGCTTAACAATATTTCTTTGAAACGCTTGGTCATTAATTTTTTATCGGCCGGGCTAAATTGATCGGCATAGCCATCGCTGGAAAGGTAAATGGTATCACCTTTTTGGAGTTGGATTTCGTTGATTTGAAATACCTGATTATCTTCGGTGAGTCCGCCTATGGCTGCTTTGGTGGCTTTGTATTCAATTAATTCCCAGGCGTCATTGCGGCCTTGAGCCGCAATCTTCCCAACTGCTCCTACGTTTTGTGAAGAGACAAAATCAGCATCGTGAGCAACAGTGGAAGATGCTGAATCGAGTTCAGCATGACGGATGAGCCAGAGTGGACGATAGGCTCCGGCATATTGCAACCTGTTTGTATTTTCATCAAAACAACACAAAGCCAAGTCCATGCCATCTCTTGTGCTATCATCATCACTGCTTTGCTTCAATGCGGTTTTAATACTGCGGTTGGTAAGTGCTAAAATCTCATCCACTTTTTTTGTGTGTACTAAGGCATCATTCAACATATCGGTAGCTACCATACTCATTAGCGCACCCGGCACACCATGGCCTGTGCAATCGCAAGCGGCAATGTATTTTTTATTTTCTATTTCCTGAAACCAATAAAAATCACCACTCACAATATCTTTTGGTTTAAAGAGAACGAAGCTTTGTGGGAAAGCTCCTTTTATTTTTGATAATTCAGGCAACATAGCCTCTTGAATTCTTTTAGAATAACTGATGCTTTGCTTAAACCTCACTCGTGGGAGACGTGCGAGGGCGTAAGGGGTTAATTTTGAGGTTTTATTGTTTTGGATATTTATTGAATAATTCAAACTTCTGCTTTGCTTAAACCTCACTCGTGGGACACGTGCGAGGGCGTAAGGGGTTAATTTTGGGATTTTATTGTTTTGGATATTTAAAGAATAATTCAAAATTCTGCTCATATTAAGCCTCACTCGTGGGAAACGAGCGAGGGCGAAAGTCATGATTAAAATAGATTAGAATCCTGAACCTTATTTTTTAAAAGAATTTTTCTATGGCTGCCATTAAAGTTTCTTTTGCTAATGGCTTAGGGAAATGCTCATCAAATCCAAGGCTGATGTATTTTTCTCTATCGCCTTCCATCACATAGCCGGTAACAGCAAAGGTTTTTGTTTGTGCATGTCGGTTGTCTTCTTTCATTTTTTGTAGTATTTCAACCCCAGAAATCGTGTCATCACCTAAGTTGATATCCATCAAAACTAAATCGTAAGTATTATTTCCTAGTAGATTAAGTGCTTCGGCACTAGACTTGGCGTAACTGATATCAAATAATGATTCAAATATTTTTTGCATCATAAAAATGTTGATATAATCATCTTCCACCATCAAAACAGAAATACCATATTTGATATTTGGAGATTCTGACAAACTATTTTCAGTTTTATTTTCCATACTTTCTCAGTAAACTATTCGAAATTTTTCTCAATTGCTATAATTCTAACGTAATATTATAACATAGGTTGCAAATCTGCAGCAATAAATTCAACTATTTTTTTTAATCTTAATTATTCAATAATTTAGATATATTTTTAATAACTTCATCGTTATTATAAGGATGTGATAATGACGCATCAAAACTCATTTCTACATTATTAGTTTCATTTTGATGATTAGAAAGTGTAAAAATTTTAATTTGATGAGTTGCATCTCTATTTTTAATATATTTACTAAATCAGATACACTCAATCCAACACTATCATATTCAGCATTTAATAATACCAAATCAACAAAATGCTCATTCATAATTTTCACCACTTCGTGAGAGTCTCGGGCATAAAGCATTTTAAAATCATCTTCAAGAAACTGCTTTATCATAAAGGAGTTTATAAAATCTCCTTCAATCACTAATATTTTTTTTATCACACTTAATAGTGGGCTTATTTTTGTCTTGCATGCTGTAAAACTAATCTGTTATTGGGTTTTATTTTAATAATTTATACCAATACTGATATGTTTTGGATAAATACATATTAAACTTATAGGATAATTATTAGGCTTTAGCAATAATCTTTTAAGGCTTCAGACAATGATTTATCCATTTCGGCAAATAACAGAGATACTCGATGAACAAAGTTTTCAGATATCGCAATTTTTAATTCTTCTAGCGATTGTATCAAATAATCGAATTCGCTAATTTTATAAGTTTGCTCTAAACCATTCTTTTCAAATTTTACCAAGTACTTTTGGTTCATGTAAAAGATAGTTATCTTCATTTCAGGATGATCTATTTCGCCAATTACACGCATTTAAAGGATGTTTATGTTAAAAGTATCATTGGGCCTTACACCTTTTTCAGTGAGAATTAAATTACAACATTCAATGTGTGGGTCATGTTCAAAAAATAAAACTGTTTTACTGTTTACAGCTTGATTCAATATTTGCTCTTTTTCATTAAGCGTTAATAAAGGACGCGTATCATAGGCCATAATAAAAGGTAACGGGATATGCGCGGCCGATGGTAGTAAATCGGCCACAAATAATATGGTATAATCTTTATATTTTACAGATGGCAACATCATGCTTTCTGTATGTCCACTCACTATTTCCGCGTTGAAATAAATGGGTAAGTTATTCTCTAAATCAAAAAACTTTAATTGCTCACTTTCTTGAATTGGTAAAATATTTTCTTTTAAAAAGGATGCTTTTTCTCTAGCATTTGGTTTTACAGCCCACTCCCAGTGCTTACTATGGCTCCAATAGGTTGCGTTTTTAAAAGCTGGTTCAAGCAAATTATTCGTTTTGTTTTTTGTGATACTGCCGCCACAGTGGTCAAAATGAAGATGCGTTAAAAAAACATCTGTAATGTCTGAGGTAGTAAAACCTTTCTGTTCAAGGGATTGCTCTAAACTGTAATCGCCATGTAAATAATAATGTCCAAAAAACTTATCATCTTGCTTGTTACCCATTCCATTATCAACCAAAATCAATCTGTTTCCATCTTCAATTAATAAACAACGCATAGCCCATGAACACATATTATTTGTATCTGCCGGATTAAATTTATTCCACATTGATTTAGGAACCACTCCAAACATAGCGCCTCCATCAAGTTTAAACATGCCTGCATGTATTGAATGTAATTTCATATTCTAGTTTTTATTGATTAACTATGACTTGTTTGAAACTTCGTAAAGGTGTGAATTAATTGATGTACTTAAAACTTTATGTTAGCGTAATTTTAAACATTAAAAAGTTAATTAAATGAAGGTTCATTTTATTGCCGTTGGCGGAAGCGCTATGCATAACTTAGCATTGGCTATGCACAAAAAAGGATATGTAGTAACTGGTTCAGATGATGAAATAGCAGAGCCTTCATTATCCAGATTAAAAAATGCTGGCATACTTCCAAATGAAATAGGTTGGTTTCCCGAAAAAATTACGGCCGATTTAAATGCTGTAATACTTGGCATGCATGCACGAGAAGACAATCCTGAGTTGCAAAGAGCAAAAGTTTTAGGGATAAAAATATTCTCCTATCCTGAGTATATTTATGAGCAAACTAAAAATAAAACCAGAGTAGTCATTGGAGGCAGTCACGGTAAAACAACTATTACAGCCATGATTTTGCATGTGTTGCATTTTCATAAAATTGATTGTGATTACATGGTTGGCGCACAGTTAAAAGGGTTTGACACGATGGTTAAGTTAACAGAAAATACAAGTATTGCCATTATTGAAGGTGATGAATACTTGTCTTCACCCATCGACAGAAGACCGAAATTTCATCTGTATCATCCCAATATAGCCCTTTTGAGTGGTATCGCCTGGGATCATATCAATGTATTTCCAACCTTTGAAAATTATCTTGAGCAGTTTAAAATTTTTATTGATTTGATATCAGAAAATGGGGCGTTGGTGTACGCTGAGGATGATGTTGAAGTGAAAAAACTGGCTTTGGCAGGAAGAAAAGATATTCAAAAATTACCTTATTCAGTTCCTCCACACAGCACTGAAAATGGTATTACAAGCTTGTTGGTTAACCATAATAAAATAAAGTTGAAAGTATTTGGCAATCACAATTTAATGAACTTAAACGGTGCAAGAATTGTTTGCAATCAACTTGGCATCAATGATGCACAATTTTATGAAGCCGTCCAAAGTTTTGAAGGTGCGGCAAAAAGATTGGAAGTGGTTTTTGAATCTAAAACATCAGTATTTTATAAAGATTTTGCACACTCTCCTTCTAAGCTTAAAGCCACAACTGCTGCTGTTAAAGAGCAGTTTCCGGAAAGAAAATTAATTGCTTGTATGGAGTTGCACACCTTTAGTAGTTTGAATGAAAAATTTCTTTTGGAGTACAAAGATGCTATGAATGCTGCCGATGAAGCCATTGTTTATTTTAATCCACATACCATAGCCCATAAAAAGTTGAAAGAAATAACAGAAGACCAAATTTTAAATGCTTTTGGAGCAAGCAGCAATCTATGTGTTTATACTGATGCCAATAAATTGAAAGCACATTTATTAAAAACTGATACTTCAGGCAGCAATCTTTTAATGATGAGTTCGGGAACCTTTGATGGCATTGATTTTAAGGAATTAGCGAAAGAAATATACAAAATAATTTAATAAAATTAAGATACCCATTTGGCAATTTTTTAAAATTCAATAAAATAGTTTCAATGTATATTTCTATAAATTAGGATTGATTTTGAATCATTATAATCATTTTACTATTTTTACCAAAAATGAAGATTAAGCGGCTATTTCATTACTATTATTATTATTTTTAGGATTTAATGAAATTAGCTATTTATTTTGCAGCGTATTTAACCGAGAACAAAGTAATTATATGATATATAAATTTAGGGTTCAGTTTGAAGATTTTGATGATGTTTACAGAGACATCGATATAAAAACGATACAAACATTTGATGATTTTAAATTTGCCATTTTAAACGCCATTGGCTTTGACACCGTGCATGAATGTGCTTTTTACCTGAGTGATGATTTATGGAGAAAGGGCCGAGATTTAACCAAGAAAAAAGATGGCACTCCTGCCAATTTAGCTAAAAGAGTGATCTGTGATTTTGTAGATGCTCCACATCAAAGATTTTTATTTATCTATGATTTAAATGTACAGTGGTCCTTTTTAATTGAACTCACAAAAATTATCCAGCCTGAACCCAAAAAAGAATATCCAGTTTGTGTGAAGTCGGCTGGATCGGCACCAAAACAGTATAAAATTATTCATGTACCTGCGCCAAGCGATGATGATGATGAAAATCCTACCAAAAGTAAAAGAGGTAGAAAACCAGGTGTAAAAAAAGAAATTGAGCCTGTTGCTAATGTTGTTGAAGATGATGATATTGATGATGACGAAATTGAAGTAGAAGAGGAAGTTAATTATATTGAAGAAGCTGATATTGAAGAAGGCTTTGGAGATGAAGGTGAAGAAGAAACTGAAAAGGAATCTTCTGATGATGAATTTGGTGCTTCTTTTGGTGAAGGAGATGAAGAATCTTTTGGTGGCTTTAGTGAATCATCGGAAGATTATTAGTAGAAAGCATCATGCAAAATACACTTGTAGTAATTGCTGGTCCAACTGCGGTGGGCAAAACTGCATTTAGTATTGAAGTGGCGAAAGAATTAAAAACAGAAATTATTTCTGCCGATTCAAGGCAATTTTATAAGGAGTTAACTATTGGTACAGCAAAACCATCTGCCAAGGAGTTAGCCGCATGTACGCATCATTTCATCAATAACATTAGTTTAAAAGAAAATTATACTGCTGCACAATATGAGCAAGAGGCACTTGCACTTTGTGAAATACTATTTACGCAACATCAACAAATTGTGGTTACCGGAGGTTCTGGATTGTATATAGATGCCTTGTGCAATGGATTTGATGACGCCCCTCCCTCCGATCCTAATGTTAGAGCTGAGCTGGAGCATATTTTTAATAGCAAGGGAATAAAAGTATTGCAAGAATTACTGATGCAATTAGATCCAATTTATGCACAAATAGTGGATATTAATAATCCACAAAGAATTATGCGCGCCATAGAAATCAATCAATTGAGTGGTAAGCCTATGCATTTTTTTCAGAAAGGAATTCCAAAAAAAAGACCATTTAGTATTTTAAAAATATGTTTGACCATGGATCGTGATCAGCTCTACGATAGGATTAATAAGCGTGTTGATCAAATGATTAGGCAAGGATTAGAAGATGAAGCGCTTGCCTATTATCATTTGAAAAAATTGAATGCCTTACAAACTGTGGGCTATAAAGAGTTTTTTGATTATTTTGAAGGAAAATATAGTTATACCGAAGCGGTAGATAAAATCAAACAAAATTCTAGAAACTACGCTAAAAGGCAGCTCACTTGGTTTAAACGTGATAAGTCTTATGTTTGGCTTGATATCAATAAAGATAAAGAATCTATACTTCCTTACATTTTAAAACACGTTACAAACTGATTTTGGTGAAACCGGCAACACAATTTTCTAAAATTTGGCATAAGTATTTTACCGATTATGGAAAGATAGAAAAGGCTGTGATTAATGTCATTATTGCAGAGTTTTTTATTCAGTTAATCAATGTTGCTTTTTTAAGTATCCAGTTAATTTACATGCAAAAATGTGGCTATAGCGATTATGAAAGTGCTGGCTATATTTCGTTTCGCTTTTTAGGTGTATTGCTTTTAGCAGTGCCCATGGGCATGTACTTAAAAGGACGAAACATAAAACCACTTTTTGTAATTTCCTGCATTGTAGTGCCCACCGCTTCGGTAATGATTATTTTAGCAACAATGTATCATTGGAACCAATGGCTTTATTTTTATCAATTATTATGGGGTATGGGTTTTACATTTATTCAAATTCCTGTGATGCCCTATATCCTTAGAAACAGCATTGCTTCTAATCAAACAGGTGCAATTTCATTAAGTTATTCAACCTATAGTTTTGGCGGAATTGCCAGTGGATTGATCATTTGGGGTTTATATTTTATCAATCCAATACTATTTAATGAAAGAAATATACTTTTACTGCTGGCATTCAGTGGTTTTTTAAGTCTGTATTTTTTGTATAAAATAAAAATCACAGAGTATCTTCCATCCTATGAAGGTAAAAGGATTGACATTAGAAAACTGGATTGGTATATTATCATTAAAGCACTGATACCAACACTTATAATAGCGGTTGGCGCAGGTTTAACAATTCCGTTCATCAGTATTTTCTTTTTTAATATTCATCATCTGGGTACCGATCAATTTTCATTATTGAATAGTGTAGCCTCTGTTTTAGTAGCCATAGCAGCCATGTTGGTGCCCTATGTAAAAAAATCAATAGGATATAAACTAGCCATACCAGCTACACAGTCTTTTGCGGTGTTGGCGCTTATTTTGCTTGCCACCACCCAGCTTTACGCACAACTCACTATTGCAGTTTACCTTGCTATCCTTTGTTTTTTATTGCGTCAGCCATTAATGAACATGGCCGGGCCAATGACATCTGAATTGGTGATGAATTATGTTGGTAAAAAGAACCAGGAAATGGTTAGTGCTTTAACAGCTGCCATTTGGAGTGGAAGTTGGTTTATAAGTTCAATTATTTTTAAAGTGTTGCGCCAATCGGGCATTGCCTATGTTTATATTTTTTTGATCACAGCTGCGCTTTATGCCCTTGGGGTGATTTGGTATTATGCCTTAATCGTTGATTATTCGAGGAGAGAGAAAGCCGGATTGATTTAGAACAGCCATCTATTGTTATAACAAGGATATTGTTAGCTTTGCAAAGTTAAAAATGAATTAAATTATGAATAAGATTTTAATAGCAAACCGCGGAGAAATTGCGCTTAGAGTAATGAGAAGTTGCCGAGAAATGGGCATTAAAACTGTAGCTGTTTATAGCGAGGCAGATCGAAATTCACCTCATGTAAAATATGCCGATGAAGCTGTTTGTATTGGACCTCCTGCCTCATCGCAAAGCTATTTAGATGGTAAGAAAATAATTGAAGTTTCAAAGAAACTTGGGGTTGATGGCATTCATCCTGGCTATGGATTTTTGTCTGAAAATGCCAACTTTGCCAATATGGTTAAGGAAGCTGGAATCGTTTTTATTGGTCCTTCGGCTGAATCTATGAATGTTATGGGTGATAAGCTTAGTGCTAAGGCTGCAGCAAAAAAATATAATATTCCAATGGTACCTGGCACAGATGGCGCCATTGATGACATAGAAGTAGCTAAGAAAACTGCCATTGAGGTTGGATTTCCTATCTTAGTAAAAGCATCGGCAGGTGGCGGTGGTAAAGGTATGCGTATTGTTGAATGTGTTGAAGATTTTGAAGAGCACATGAAATTGGCTGTAAGTGAGGCTATTTCTGCCTTTGGCAATGGTGCTGTTTTTATTGAAAGGTATGTTGCTGGTCCACGCCATATTGAAATACAGGTACTTGGCGATACACATGGCAACATTGTTTATTTGTTTGAACGCGAATGCTCGGTGCAAAGAAGACATCAAAAAGTGATTGAAGAAGCTCCTTCATCTGTATTGACACCCGAAATAAGAAAAGCCATGGGCGAATGTGCTGTTAATGTGGCAAAAGCCTGCGATTATGTTGGTGCTGGAACTGTTGAGTTTCTCTTAGATGAAAATAAAAACTTTTATTTTTTAGAGATGAATACACGTTTGCAAGTAGAGCATCCTGTAACAGAACAAATCACGGGGCTTGATTTAGTGAAGGAACAAATTAAAGTGGCTCGTGGCGAAAAATTAAGTTTTAGCCAGGAGGACCTAAAAATAAAGGGACACAGCATTGAGGTACGTGTTTATGCCGAAGATCCATTAAATAATTTTTTACCAGATATTGGTACTTTAAACACCTACAAAACTCCACAAGGATTGGGTGTTAGAGTTGATGATGGATTTGAAGAGGGTATGCATATTCCTATTTATTACGATCCTATGATTGCTAAGCTAATTACCTTTGGGAAAGATAGAGAAGAAGCCAGATTGCGCATGATCAGGGCCATTGATGATTATCATATTTCTGGCGTAGAAACAACATTGCCATTCTGTAATTTTGTGATGAAACACGATGCCTTTATTTCAGGAAATTTTGACACGCATTTTGTAAAACATTATTTCAATCCCGATAGCTTAAAGCCTATAATGTCTGCTGAAGAAGAAGAAATAGCTGTCATTGCCGCAAGTATTGCCTTGCAGGAATTTAAACATGAAACTGTAATTGCTCCAGAAAATGAATTAAATAATAGCTGGAAAAAAAATAGAAAAACCTACATGAAAGCTTAATTGAAAAATTAAACAATAAATTTAAATTTTGGAGTTAATCTATCACAATCACAGCATCATTTGATTTAAACATTACAACAATTTAGGTGATAAAAATTACAGTAATCATAGTTAACTACAATGTAGCTTACTTTTTGGAGCAGTGCCTGCATTCTGTTAAAAAAGCTTTGCAACATGTTCAAGGCGAAGTTATTGTTGTAGATAATAATTCCGTAGATGGTTCTGTAGCCATGGTACAGCATAAGTTTCCTGAATTTTTAATGATTGCCAATAAACAAAATACAGGTTTTTCTTTTGCTAATAATCAGGCTTTAAAAATTGCTAATGGTGAGTATTGCTTATTGCTTAATCCTGATACTGTTGTAGAAGAAGACACTTTTAAAAAAGTGGTTGACTTTATGGATCAACATGCTGATGCTGGAGGTTTAGGCGTAAAAATGATTGATGGTAAAGGAAATTTTTTACCTGAGTCGAAGCGCGGATTACCAACACCTTCAGTGGCTTTTTATAAAATTTTTGGACTCTCCTTTTTGTTTCCTCAAAGTAAATTATTTGGCAAATATCATTTAGGCTATCTTGATAAAGAAAAAACGCATGAAGTAGAAATACTTTCTGGAGCATTTATGTTGATGCGTAAAAGTGTTTTGGACAAAGTGGGTTTGTTGGATGAAGCCTTTTTTATGTACGGAGAAGATATCGATTTAAGCTATCGCATCATCAAAGGAGGCTATAAGAATTACTATTTTCCAGACACAAGTATTATTCACTATAAAGGCGAAAGTACTAAGAAGAGCAGTGTAAACTATGTATTTGTGTTTTATAAAGCCATGGTGATATTTGCACGCAAGCACTTTAGTGATCAAAATGCCAATCTGTTTTCATTGCTGATTAACATTGCCATTTATTTGCGCGCTGGGGCTGCTATTGCTACTAGATTTATAAAGCGTTTATTATTACCAAGTATTGAAGCTGGCGCTATTTTTACTGCCCTTTATTTTTTAGTTAACTATTGGGAGAAAAATGTAAAATACATTGAAGGAGGCAGCTATCCTGATGCCTTGCTTTCTTTTATTGTTCCGCTTTATATTCTTATTTGGTTAGTAGCTGTTTGGATTTTGGGAGGTTATGACAAGCCTATTAAACTGATAAAAATTATTAAAGGTTATGGTATTGGCACTGCGTTGATTTTAGTAGCCTATGCACTTATTCCTGAAGATTTACGTTTTTCGCGTGCCATTATTTTGCTGGGCGCTGCATCTGCTGTAGGAATTAGTATGATGTTGCGATTTTTATTGCATAGTTTAAAATTAGATGGCTACTCTTTAGGTAATGCACAGCATAAACGTTTTTTAATTGTTGGCAATTATGAAGAATCAAAAAGAGTAGCTGAATTGTTAGAGAAAACAAGCATTGTACCTTCCTCTATTTTGTTTTTAAGTGTTGATGAAGAATGGGAAAAATATACTGATTACTTTACAGGAAGTCTTTTACAATTAGAGGAAAGTATCATGATTCATCAGGTTGATGAAATTATTTTTTGTGCTAAAGATTTAAGTTCTCAAAAAATTATTGAATTGATGAGTAGATTGGTGCAAACCAATGTTGATTTTAAAATTGCACCGCCCGAAAGTTTATTTTTGGTTGGCAGCAATAGTATTGACAGTGCGGGCGATTTGTATGTGATTGATATTAATTCCATAGCCAAGCCCGAAAACAAGCGTAACAAAAGGTTGTTTGATATTTTTGCATCGTTATTGATGTTGCCATTATTACCGTATTTATTACTTGTTGTTGAACAAAAATCGGGCTTGATAAAAAATATTTTTGCGGTGTTGTTTGGATTAAAATCGTGGGTTGGATACAATGCCATACAACAGCTTGATGAGCCTATTTTAAAGCCTTTGCCCGTAATTAAGAAAGGAGTTTTATCGCCCATTGATGGAATAAAAATAAAAACCAAAAGCAGTAATATCAACAAGTTGAATTTATTATACAGCAAAGATTACACTGTTTGGCAAGATGTAAGAATTGTTTTAAAAGCCTTTAAGCATTTAGGAAGGAGCGTAAATTGAGTTTGTTTTTTTTTACTCTATTCAATCGGGTGTTCATACTTAACTGGCGCGAGTATGTGTTTACCCAAATTGTTTACAATATAAATTTATCATTTACAATAATATGCCTTTCTATCTCCTTATTTAATTGTAAATCTTTCATTTTAAACCATAGATCAATTGTTACTTGCCAATTATGATCAGGTAACATTATTCCTTTTACTTTTCCTTTAAGAACAGTAACAGCTTCCTCTGCATAAATCCCTCCAATGATTTGATATTTGAAATTTAAAGCTTTGATGTTTTCGTTTTCAATGATAAATGTATCGCCAGGATTTGTAACAGTAAAAGACAATTCATTTTCACTGCCACTGCAGCCTACTCTGCTGTCTTCATCCTGTTTAACCTTCCTTTTAAAGTAATAGTTATTCCCTACTTTATAAAACTCATTTCTAACAAATCCTGGAATGAAATTGTTTTGCTCTGGTGGAGCAGAGCCTTCCGTTAAGAAGGCTACCTCTTCTGATTTGGCAATACTTTTCAGCTTAGTTTGTTTAGGCATGGAAAGTACAGTATTAGTAATGTTTACCGTTGAGTCAATCGGAATAATTGTTTCGTGTTTTAGTTCTTCTTTCTTATTATTTTGAGCAGTGTTGATCTCTTTTTGGGGAATTATTTTCTCAGCATCTGTTGTTGGACTATTGCATGCAATTATTCCGATAAAGAGTATCAGGCATAAGAATTGTATTTTTTTCATTGTATGGCAATTCGCTTTTTAATGCAAGGCAAAGGTGGTGATTTTCAAGATAATAATTGCTATCTTGATGAAGTAAAGAATTCGTGTCTAATTAACTTTAGAGATATAAGATAGATTAATGTGCTGCATTATTACATCCCCAAAGTTAGAGCCTGAAAATAGTTGACGTTTACCTTTGGACTCTTAAGAGCTTAACTGGCGCGAGTCTTCAGACTCGTGCCTCTAAATCATTCAAGCAAACTTCAATCATTTCTCAAAATCTTTTAGCTTTGTATTATGAGCACTAAATACAAATTTAAAAGCCCTGATGGTCTTTATTTCATCACTTATACGATTGTCAATTGGGCCGATGTTTTCACACGAAATATGTACAGAGATTTAATGATTGAAAGTTTTGTATACTGCCAGAAAGAAAAAGGCCTGGCTATACATGCATATGTGATTATGACGAATCATATACACATGATTATATCCCAAAAGGGAACCATTGAATTATAAGCCATTATGCGAGATTTGAAGAAATTTACCTCCTTTAAAATTATTGTGGCTATTATGGAAAACGACCAAGAAAGTAGAAAAGATTGGTTGCTAAAAATGTTTGAAGAAAAAGGACTACAAAATTCACACAATACTAAATATCAATTTTGGCAGGAAGGAAATCACCCTGTTGAGTTGGTCAGCAATAAAATGATAGAGCAACGCTTGGATTATATCCATCAAAATCCTACAAAGGCAGGTTTTGTTCATAAAGCAGAGGATTTTGTGTATAGTAGTGCTGCGAATTATTATGTTTAGAAAGGTTTGTTAGACATTGATTTGATAGAATAAATTTTAGTTTAGGGGATTCAGAAGACTTGAGTCATTGCTGTGTGGAGGTCCTAAGAGGCATTTTTTTATCGATATGATGGGCACAAGTCGGAAGACTCGCGCCAATTCAAGTGTGGAAATTCTAAGAGGCATTTTTTTATTGATGAGATGTGCACGAGTCGGGATTTTACCTTTTCCATAACTTCATACAAATACCAAGTCCATTCATATTCGCATTCCACAATTACTCTCCTATTGCGTTCGATGCTTTGATAGTGACAATTTTCGAGAAACCATTTTTCTATTTCTGATGATTTTGTCCATGCGTTGTAAATTGTTTCTAAATCAGATTTTACAGCTATTGATGATGTAAATGATGTCCAGTCTTGTTTCATTTTATATATTTTTTGTAGTTATAAATAGCCATAGGCTATAACATGCCAAAATTGATTGATGTTACCATATATAAAATTAAATTATTAATTGATTTAAGTTGCCTTTGTTTTGAATTTGTATGAAAGTATGGCATTATGCTTACAATTGGCGCAACTCGGAGATAATATTAGAAGATTCAAAAAATATTGTGAAGGAGGTAAACACAAAAGTCGGAAGACTCGCGCCAGTTGCGTGACTCAATTTATAATTTATGAATTAAAACATTATTCTTGTAACTTTTCATTCTTTAATAAATTTATAAAACTTATTGGTTATCTCAAGAATATAGATCCCACTGTGCAATTCTTGAACATCAATTTTTCTATCTCCTTTATTCACAAAAGTACTTTTGATTAATTTACCATCTATGGAGCGTATGAAAATTTTACTTTCCGTTTGCATCAAGTTTTCGAATAAAAATAAAAAATCTAAAGCTGGATTTGGATAGACATTCAGCATCGGATTATTACTCTCATTTAAATCAACAGTTTGAAGACAATTGTTGATGTTTCCAAAGTTTTCGATAGCATTAAAAACCTCTTGTTCAACAGTATAAAAAATGGAATTGTTATTGGTTTGATAATCGATTCCTACCCCATTATTTATGAACACAAATCCAACTTTTCTAATGGTATCAAAATAAGAATCACTCACCAAGCCATAGGCTTCACCTGTATGACCTAACATTGAATTACTACCAGGTAAGGCAATATCATTATTTGGCGTTGAAGTAATGCGATGAATACCAAGTCCCCAACTTCTGAAAAGGCCAGAATAATTATTGCCATTATTACCGTTATAGGTCCATTCATTGGCAAACATAGCGTTACAACTTGTTCCCGAAAGAATTGTAACACCGTTGAATGTGCCATGATTCATCAGCGTCAGAAATATTTTAGCAAGGTCTTGACCCGAACAACGAAAGCCACCCTGAGGACCAAACCTACCGCCATTGGTGCCAGGAATATAACCGTTCAAATTATTAAAAACTGGCTGTACACCTTGATAATCATCAGCCTGAGGAGTCCAAACGCCACTTAATTTTCGATACAAAACAGCCAATTGATCAATATCTGTTAAATCATTTACATTAAAAGAAGCGTCAATTCCCAAGGGAATACTTATGTTCTGTTTACAATATAAATCGAAACGCAAATTGGAAACCTTTTCAACTATGGTTCCAAGAATAACAAAGTTGATGTTTGAATAATTAAAATAAGTGCCCGGAATTGTATTGTTAAATTGTGCTGCGGTATAATAGGAACCACTTGGTGTTAGGATTTGATTTAAACTAGGAATGGGATTGTTGTTTACAGTTGCTCCCATGAAGCTATTATATGTTGAGCCATCTACAATCGTTGAAGTATGTGAAAGAAGCATTCTTGTTGTAATAGAGACATTAGGATGATTAGGATTTTGAATAGTGTATCCTAAAATAGAACCAATATCTGCATCTAAATCCAAAAGATTTTGTTCAACAAGTTGCATAACAGCAATGGCTGTGATTGTTTTTGAAATACTAGCAATTCGATACTTAGTATCTGCAGTAGTGTTTATGTTTCGCGTGAAATCAGATTTTCCAATGGATAAGTTTTCTATGATACCATTTTCGCAAAAAACAACCAAAGCCCCGCCCATCATATCGTTGTTTGATGATATAGTATTGAATTGGCCTCCTAAATTCTGAGCATAAGATTGACCAATAAAGTAAATAATGCTAATGCCACCTAATAATAAACTTTTAATCATATCGATATTTAATTAGTTTAACACCGTTAAGATGCTTGTTTAATATATTACTTTCTATTTTTTTAAAGAAGATTTTATATTTCTGACTTTGCAAAACTCACTCTCTAAAGAACAAAACTAAACAAGTAGAAATACTCTTCAAAAATACAAAAAAAAGCTTTTGCGCTTCATTTAATACTAAAGTGAAATAATAAATAGCCCAATATTTTGTATATTAGTTTTTTTGTTTTATCTTTGGTCTCAAATATAATTCACTATGTCAAATTCATTATTTATACCAGTAAAGGAATCAATCAAGGAGTTGCGTCAACTTCTAAAAACATCAACACCAATGCTTCATCCTCGATTGAAAATGCTAATTTCCATAAAGAAAATG
>JBILPB010000214.1:0-4221 GCA_044374175.1 Bacteroidia bacterium
ATACAAATAAAAGAATTTACCGTTAATTCAGATGCCGAAGATCCAGCCTATGCGGTGATAAGAAATGCCATCAAAAAAAGAAAATTTTACAAAGAGCAAGTCGAGGCTTTTTCGTGCGATGTGTATATTAAAGGGGTGCAAAAACTTCAGAAAAAACCAAACAGAGTAATGGGCTTAAAAGTAAATATGAATGCAAGTTGGGACACCGCTACTGGTATTATTTACATGTCAGAATCGGTTTCAAAATACAACTTTAAGCAGCCCAATAAAATCAAAGAAGAGATGATATCATCTCTTGTAAGTGGCAACAATCAGGCATTTAGTTACAACCAAGCCAGTGAAATGTTTTTTAATTTTTATGAGAATGTGATGGATGTGATTAGTTTAGGTGCGAGAGGATTTATTTCACCCATTTCAAATAATGCCTTGCTTACCTATCGCTACAAATTACTAGGAACTTTTTATGATCAAGGAAAACTGGTAAATAAAATTCAGGTGATTCCTAAAAGAAAAAATGATCCGGCATTTGCAGGTATTATTTACATTATGGAAGATAGCTGGCGCATACACAGTACAAACTTATACCTCACTAAAGATGCCCAAATTGATTTTGTAGACACCTTACATATTGATCAGGTATACTTACCTGTAAGCGGCGATGTGTGGATGCCTTTTAGCAATAACTACACTTTTACATTTAATATTTTAGGATTTAAAGGAGGTGGGAATTATGTAAGCATGAATTCTAACTACAGCTTAAATCCATCATTTCCTGATAATTTTTTTACAAACAGCCTACTAGAAGTTAAAGAAGGGGCCAACAAAAAAGATACTGCCTATTGGAATAATTACAGGCCTGTGCCTTTAACTGAAGTAGAAAAAAGAGATTATGTTTGGCGCGATAGTATTACAACCATTAAAGAATCTAAACCATACAAAGATTCTCTTGACCGAATAAATAATAAATTTAAGTTTGTTAACCTGCTAAGTGGATATGAATTTAATAATAGTTTTAAGAAAAGATCTTTACGCATTAATTCCCCTACTTCTACTTTGTTATTTAATACCGTTCAAGGACTAACCTTGGGCACAAAAATTAGTTTCTCACAAGGATTAGAAAACAAAAAAATAAAAACTTATACAGGAGGCATTGGTTATGGCTTTGCCAACAAAACTTGGTATGGTATGCTAGGTTATGAATCGCAATATAATCCAAAAAAGTTTGCACAATTTGCTGTAAAAGCTGGGAGTATTTTTGAGCAATATCAGCCTGCTTCAATAAGTGAATTATTGAATACAGGTTACAATTTATTGGATGAAAGGAATTACTTAAAAATTTACAAATCAGATTTCATTCAACTTAAACATTATGCTGAACTTTTGAATGGTTTATATCTTGGCATTTTTGCCGATTACAGTTATCGTAGCGCGGTAATTAACCATAGTGATTTTACTTTGGTGAATAAAAACAACAGAATATTTATTTCTAATAATCCTGTGAATCCTGCGGATAATAGCCCTGCCTTTAGGGCCCATCATTTGTTTAAAATAAAGCCAGAAATTACCATCAAATTTAAACAGCAATATATAAGTCGACCTGATTTAAAGGAAGTTCTTGACAGTAAATATCCAATATTGAAAGTGGCATATACTTTAGGATATACAAGCAATTCGAGCCAAAAAAATTACTTTGACAGAGCAACAGCAAATATATCTCAAACCATCTCACTTAAACTATTTGGTGAAATAAAATATGAAATTGCTGCCGGTAAAACACTTTTGAGTAAGCCTGATTACTTTATGGATTTTATTCACTTTAACGGCAACAAAACATTTTTCTCGAACCTTGAAACAGGTAATTTTATGTTGTTAGATTATTATGCTTTTAGCACAGACGATTACTTTTTACAAGCACATGCCATTTATAATTTAGAAGGTTTTTTCTTCAATAAAATACCAGCACTAAAACTGCTGCGCTTACAAGAAATTATTTCTGTACATTATCTTAAAAACGATAAAATAGATAATTACCTAGAGCTTGGTTTTGGCCTGCAAAGGCTATTTGCCAGGGTTGAGTTTGTTACAGCCTACAGTGCACAAACAAAACTTAGTTCAGGACTTAGATTAAGGTTAGGTTTTTAATTTGCAATAACTATTTTATCCTTATAAAAAGTGATTGGCTTTTTCTTGCAAATTTTAAAATTGATTAACATTGGCTTAATTAAATTGCCCTTAACTTTGAAAAAAAATACCTCATGTTAAGTATAAGAAAAGCTATAAAAGAAGATGTACCAGCCATCATGGAAATTTACAATGAAGCCATTGTAAACACTACAGCCACCTTTGATACTGAGCCAAAATCATTGCACGATAGAATGGAATGGTTCGCAAACCGCGATGAAAACTTTCCTATTTTTGTGGCACAAAGAGGTGGCTTAATTGTGGGCTATGTGGCACTCAACAAGTGGAGCGAACGCAAAGCATATGATGTTACGGCAGAAATATCATTATACATTTTACCCGATTTTAGGCAAAGTGGCATTGGCAAACAATTGCTTGAGGTAATTTTAGCAGAAGCACAAAATACAGAGCTTGTTTCGATATTAGCACGCATTACGGAAGGCAATGAACACAGCATTTATTTGCACACTAAAAATGGATTTAAAGTGGTGGGTGTGATGAAAAGTGTAGGCGTAAAGTTTGATAAATTGCTGGATGTAACGATGTTGCAAAAACTACTTTGATTTAGCATTTTTAATAGCCACCCAATAGCCATAAGTGTATAGCATATAAGCTGCAATATTGGCCAAATTGTGTATCCACCAGAGCTTTTCGCGGTAAATAGGATTGGAAACAAATGATACTATGAAATAGGTGCAAAAGGTATAAAGAAAAATAGCCAGGCAAAACCAAAAAACCGGATTTTTTGTAAGCTCTAATTCATCTTTCACCATATTAACTAAAGCAGCAGCAGCAATAAAAGAGGTAACTATTACTGCCATAGTATCAAATAAGGAACTAAGCTTTAAAAATTGCCAATCACTTAATAGTATAAGATGGCAGAAAAGAAATAACAAACACCAAAATACAATCGTAAAAATAAATGGTTTGTAGAGTTTTGATTGATTAAAAACTTTGTACAAAAACCAAGTAAAAAAAAGTACTTGAATAAAGGTGTAGGTGCTAAATAGATGAATTGAGCCTGATATAAAATCGGAGCATATATCTGCTACTCCTCCATAGCACAAAAAGAAAATAAAAACCTTTAAAATAAAAGGACTCGATTTGAATCCTTTTATTCCAAAAGCAATGGGTAAGAGCACCGAGTAAATAGATACTTCGGTAATTATTTCAGCAAATTGAATTGACATTGTTAAGGGCGAGGGCGAGAGGTTTCGCGGAGTAAGGATCCGCTCGCATCTTTGAAAATTATTTTGTTAGTAGTTGGATCTAAACTCCCCATAATAAGTCTTAATCTATGATAGGTTAAACTATCGTTATAGCCAAAAAAGTAGATGAATGATTGATGTTTAGAGGCTTTAATTATTGGAGTCCAAGTTAAAGATTTATTAAATACGATGTCATCACACTGATACAATCCATATAGATCTGCATGTGCTCTAAAATTCTCTAATAAAGTTTTGGCAACACCATTTTCTTCTTTTCTTACCTTGCTGCGGTCAATAGTCTTAAACGCTGATTTTAATGAATCTTCTAATGTTTTATCATCTAAATCTTTTTTCTTATCAATAAAAGGAAGAATATCATTGCTCTTATCGACAGAAAACAATTCATCTCCTTCTATTCCTATATCTCCCGAATAGGTATTATCATCTTGGCACACATTGTTTGCTTCCTCAACAGTCAAGAAAAGACGATCAGTTTCTTTAGTGCTACCCTCAACAGCCCAATGCAATTTGTAGCTCTCATATTTTAAAAATTCTTCTGTTTTAAAGTATTGATCATCTGCTATTTTGTTAAGGGTAAAAAATCCACCAGCGTTAGCTATTGAACTGTTTTTTAAAATGCGATTATGGAAAGCAATAATTAGTTTTTTTGCGTCTTCATATGCTATTACATAGTTATCATTAGTATCACAAACAATGCATCTTTCGGGAGGAATTACATTTGCTGTTGGCAAAGTGTCATCACTTGAGTCAATTTTACTTGTTGCTTTATGATTATTGCCCCCACACCCCGCAAGCATTATACCTGCAAAGG
>JBILPB010000129.1:0-9663 GCA_044374175.1 Bacteroidia bacterium
AGCTTTGAAAGATTAGTAATGAACAATTCCTCTTCAAATGAAATGACAATATTAAATTCTGAATATTTAAATACTAAATCTTTGATTTTGATAGACAGTTTTTTTGAAACCTCTAATAAAACATTCACTAAAAAGTTTTTTGATGTTTTAAGAGATGTAAAAATCAAAATAATTTTCACTTATAATCATGGCATAAAAATCCCTATATTAACAAAAGAAATTGCGCTCACATGTCCATCTAAAATCGACAAGGAAATAATTATTAAAAATATACTAGAGAGAGAAAAAATAAATTTGAGTTTAGAAATCATAAATTATATTGCTGACCAAATTCATTTGAGCGTGAGAGAAATTGAAGGTTTAATAATTTGTATTTTTGCAAAAGAAAAACTAGGAAATTTTAACGCTGATATTGATGTAGTAAAGAATATACATCATAGCATGAGACTATGAATAATTTGTTTACCAATTAGCCCATAACGGTGGTTTGGGAAAAGTATCTATTCATTGCTATTCAGCATCTTTTATGGTTAATGAAAGCTTGGTTCACCGCATCAACATTTGTGTTGAAAATCGGCACCTTCGAAAATCAAAAACAATGAAATTTACTAATAATTTTAACTATAAAAAAAGTATAAACTATTTTAAGACAAATCCAAATTAAATGAAAACTGAAAAATTAGACCGTAAAAATTTTACACCAGACGACACATTTGAACCTGAATATCCTTGGGAAGATGTATTAGCTTGCTTTGACGAAACATTACCACAGGACGACTTTAAGTTTCATAGTAGCTGTCCAAGGTGTGGCCTAAATTCTGAAAAATTATGCTGGGTTGACTTCAGAAGTCCGAGATGGACCTGGAAGAATTTATGTGGTGTGCAAGGACCACTTTCGATTTGCCCGGAATGTAAGATTCAGGTGGAGCTGATCATAAAGGTGAGGAATTAATTGCCCGAGTAACAGAAAGTAATACCTTAAACCAATATATGGCAATCATCCTTGGGAATAAAGCCTTTTTTAATTACGGATTGAAAAAAAGCAAATAAATCTCCACACCACAAATAGACTGCGCTCTTCTCTCCTACTTTCGTAATTTAATACTTACCTAAAATGAATATAAAGGCTGCCCTAATTGAACTTGCAAAGTTGAACAACACTCTTACAAAGAAAGGAGGCCCTGAAAAAAATGGCCATTTGTTTGAAAAAGTAATGAATTTGGAGGAAGAAATATTGGATGCTTTTGGTCTTCCCAGAAATGCCGAAAATGCTAAGATTATTAAATTAGACAAGCCTCTTATTGATGTTGAAATGAATAGACTTATTGCCTTGTTGCACAAAATGGCTGCTGATTATTTATTATCAGATGTAAAAACACCAAACGAAATATTACAAAAAGCCCAACAAAATAAAGAAGATGCAATTTTTGTTTTACCAGAACTTAAAGTGCAACTGAGTTTATATACCTCGTTTGTTTATGATGAAATTTTATTGAAACATAAAGATAGCATAGATCATGTTTGGGATGAATTTAAATTGTGCAAAGATGAAAAAATAAGAAGCTTAATTGCTAACTTAAGCGCCCAAAATACTGATGAAGTAGCATTATTATCGATTATGCTTGAAGCCAATGGATTGCGGTATGTAAAACAATTTATAAACGAAAAAAAGAATTTATTATGTCTGAATTAGAAAAACTGTTATCGGATTTGTCAAATAATGTCACACCTATTGAAGAACTTGAAATAGCTTTTAATAAAATCGCTAAATCAATCCTTAATGACACAATACTCTCAATAAATGGATTACAGTATTCCATTAATGAAATAGAATTTTATTTTTCAAGTGAATTTTATCAACATATTGATACCTATGCGCATTCTAATCAATACAATACTGATAACGTAAAAAGACAAGGAAGTTTTGGGTTGTGGTATTTTCATAGATTCAAGTCAACATCTACATATATTAAACAAAAGTTTAGAGGTTTAGACTTAACTTTCGGAAATAAAGAATTAGGGAATTATGGTGGAATATTGATGAGAAAAATAAGATCAAACGATAACCATCAATTTATTGAAGGTATAAGTAAAATCGTAACCAGCATTCTAGAAAACATTGATAAAGAGGAGTTTGAAAAAATTGCCACAAATACTAATAATACCGTATTTACTCATACTTCAAATTTATATCTTACCGAGTCAATTGGGCATGAAAAACTACCTATATTTAAGTGTGGAAGAGTAATTCCAAGACCATACAATGAAGATGATGACCGTTTTTATAATGAATCATACAGATATTTTAATCATCCCATCATTGAAGCAGTTTATTAAATGATCCCAGATTCCCAAACCAATACCCTCTTTTTAGCCAATGCTCTTCCTAAACGCCAACCAGTTTTTTGGGAACGCCTTGAAAAAGTATTGCAACAATATCAGATTCCTTTTCATTGGATTCCGGCCACTAAAGATATTTGGGCGGTTGATTTTATGCCGGTGCAGGTCAACGAAAATAAGCTGGTACAGTTTGCCTATCAGCCCGATTATTTGAAGCCTAAGAAGTATCATCATTTGATCACTGATGTGGATGAAGTTTGCAAGTTGATGTCGCTTACAACCATCAAATCTGATATCGTTTTAGATGGTGGCAATGTTGTAAAATATAAAAACACGGTGGTGATGTGCGATAAGGTGTTTCATGAAAATCCACATTATCATCCAAAGGATTTAATTGCCCAATTGAAAGCCTTGTTAGAAATAGAGCACTTGTACTTTATTCCATGGGATATAAATGATTTTACAGGTCATGCTGATGGTATGATTCGCTTTATTGATGAGCAAACTGTGTTGATTAATGATTATGCAAAAGAGGATAAAAAATTTCAATTAGAGTTTTTAAAGTTCATCAACAATACAGGTTTAAACACTATTGAGATGCCCTATCATCCACCATACGATGCTACCTACACCAGTGCTGCAGGTTTGTATCTGAATTACTTAGAAATGGAACAAGCCGTTTTGTTTCCCATTTTCGAATCCAAACATGATGAAAAAGCTTTGCAGATAATGCAACAAGTGGTGAAAAATAAACCTGTTGTACCCATTGTCTGTCATGAGTTGGCGCAATATGGCGGAATCTTAAACTGTATTACTTGGAACATAAAAGTATGATAGATTTTATTGGAGATATACACGGTCATGCCGACAAGCTTGAAGCGCTTTTAAAGAAAATGGGCTACCAATTGAAATCGGGAGTGTATCAGCATTCTGAGCGCAAGGTTTTGTTTTTGGGCGATTACATTGATAGAGGGCCTGCCATCAAAGAAACTTTACATATTGTAAGACAAATGGTTGAAAATGACCAGGCTATTGCGTTGATGGGCAATCATGAGTACAATGCCCTTTGCTTTCATTTTAAAGACCCTAGTGGTAATTTCCTGAGGAAGCATACCGCCAAGAATATTGATCAATACATTGCCACTTTAAATCAATTTAAAAATGACCAAGCCCTTCATGATGATTACCTTGAATGGTTTTTGAATTTACCACTCTTTTATGAAACTGAATACTACAGAGCTGTGCACGCTTGTTGGGATGATGAGCACATCTATAAAATTAAGAGCTTATTGCCGAATTGCCTTTTAAACAGTGATAAAATTATTGAGTCAGCAAATAAGGAAACTCCACTTTATAAGGCCGTAGAAGAAACTTTAAAAGGGAAGGAAATTGCCTTGCCTTTTGGGCATTATATTTATGATAAGGATGGTACCCAGCGCTATAAAATTAGAATTAAGTGGTGGGAAAATCCTATAGATATTGACTATATTAAAATAAGTGTGGAAGATTATCCCAATCTTCCTAAAATACCAGTTGAAATAAACGCTATCAATAATTTTAATTTTTACCAACCATCTGAAAAAGTAGTATTTTTTGGTCATTATTGGCTTAAAGGCAAGCCAGTAATGCAAAAACAAAATGTTTGTTGTTTAGATTACAGTGTGGCTAAACAAGGGCATTTAGTGGCTTTTTGTTTAAATGAAAATATGCTTTTAGACAAAAATAGTTTTGTAATTGTATAGGAAATAAATCACTCCGCAAATACACTGCGTTCTCCCCTACTATGTTTGTTTAATAAATAAATGCACTTATAATGGAAAACCAGGAAGTTATTTTAAAAGAAAGTAAATTAACATTAAAAGAGTTTATTGAACGATTTGACAAGGAACAGGTTGTTGTCCTGCTTGAAGGGAAAAGAAATGTTTTGGAAAGAGACAAGGAAAAGCTTACCGCACTTGGCAAAAAACTGGCATCCCTCACAAGTAAAATAATTTTCAGAAGCGGCAATGCGGAAGGCTCAGATCAATTGTTTTCAAATGGAGTTACTTCAATTGATAATAAAAGATTGGAGGTTATTACACCTTATGCTGGGCATAGAAAAAAAACGAATAATGCTTACGTTACACATTCATTAGATGATATTAACTTGGCAGCTGAAACCGAAGTTGTGTATCAGTCAAAAGGCAATCAAAAAACCAAAAAATTAATTGACCAGTTTGTGGCTGGAGATAAAAATTCATATTCAATTAAAGCAGCATATATTATTCGGGATACGATAAAGGCAATTGGAACTCAAGAAATTAGGCCTGCCTCATTTGGTATTTTCTATGATGATTTAGAAATGCCAATGGCAGGTGGAACAGGACACACTATGAATGTTTGCCTGCAAAATAATATCCCAATAATTGACCAAAAAATTTGGTTTAATTGGTTAACTGAATAATCAGCAACAGGTTGAAGCACATTTGAGAAATATCAGTAACGGACTTTTTTTAAAAGCTCCGATAAAACTTTGATTTATGCATCATAAATGAATCACCCCGCAAATACACTGCGTTTTGCCACTTTATCTTTGCAAAGTAAATTAATTCAGAAAATATGAAACATATCCATGACATGATTAACAGTATAGTTGTTGGCTTTAGTTTTGATGAAAAAAGTGGTGCATTGGAAATGGAGTTGAAAGATGAAATTGTAGCTACAGATTTTTTACAAATGAAGCTTGCTGCTATTTATGTAGGATCATACTGTATCAATCATGAGCGAGCAGATATGGATTTTGCCATCAAGAATTTTGATGATTTGCAAGATGTGTTTGGGTATTTAAAAACTGAGTTAATTGATCATGTTGCCATTGCAACTGAGGAAGAAATAAAAAACCCTGAGGCATATTGGTTAGATTTTAACCCTTGCTTTTACAGCAACAATCAACCATTTAAGCAAAGGATAGCTTTTGTATTTCAAACACCCGATTTGGAGTTAGAAGAAAATGAATCATGTTATGTAAAAATCACCTTTGATATTATTGAAAGTAATTATGAATTTTATGAGTAGTGAAAATATAACCCCAAACCAAACTCAAACCTGAAAGGCTTATAAGCGCAGTGTTAATAAGCCTGTCAGGTTTAAAAAATACCACTTAATTACAAAATTTTAAGCTATTGATGAAATAAAAAAAGAAGCAAATAATTATTTAATACGAACAGGTAAAAATATTTTACCATTAAATAATTATGATGAAAAATGCCGAGTTTTATTACACCCAAAAAGCCAATAACAGCAGATACCTATATCATGTGAGCAAGCAAGATTTAAGACCATTTATTGAAAAACAAGGTTTGTTACCAAAAGGAAAATACCAAACCTTACATGGTTTGAAGCCTGCTATTTTTGCGCATGATTGCAAAGAAGGAAAACCAGGTGTAAACTGGTATCCATTTGTGATGGATTATATTGAAAGTTTCTTTCATGAAGGACACCTATACAATCAATTTGAAAATTTTGATTTTACACGTTTAATTAAATTACAAGGTTTTGATATATGGCGTATCGATAACCATTTGTTACAAAACACATGGTACAAGGACGAGCCCATGTTTATAGAGTTTAAACCTTTTTTCACAGCAAAACCACCCAAATATTTGGTAAGTTTTGAAGCTGTGCCAAAGGAAGCGTTGAGGTTGATGGAATGATGAATACACTGCGTTAAATATAATTTAAAAAAAAATATTTAGCTTTATTCGATTGCTTTAGGTGGAAAGTTTTATAAAATATTTGCCCATAAGCAATAATATGCATAGGTTTAAACAAAATATTAAATAGATTAAATAGATTAAATTTTTAGAAGAATTATTTACAACATTATGGCAATTAAAAAATCAGAATTATACAGCTCCCTTTGGGCAAGTTTTGACGAATTAAGAGGTGGAATGGATGCCAGCGAGTACAAAGATTATGTGCTCATCATGCTCTTCATTAAATACATCAGCGATAAATATTAATACCTAATTATGATTAGCAAGTAAGAATAGCAACTCTTATCAAAGATATGGAATATGAAATCAGCTCCATACAATCCCAACTCACCAAAACCAAGCAAATCAAGCTAGGCATGATGCAGGAATTATTAACGGGTAAAATTAGGTTGGTATGAGTGAACAAACTCTTAGACAAATAATTCGGCTAAATTTTAAAATAAATAGAAACAATGGTAGAAGAAACAATTAATGGGATTAAATATAAATTACCTGGGAGCTATACAAAAAAGGGAACTGTTAGCAGAGGTCTAACCCAATTTCAAAAGGATATGTATGTCCATTTAATCAATTGGAAATGGAAAAACATTACAAAGGATGCAGGAATTAATATTCATAAAGGCGAAGAAATCCCTTATGATGCCATTTTGCCGAAATCTGTGCATCATACACCACCACATATATACCCTCCAGTTTTAAATGAATTTCAAAATCATAACAATACCTACAAAATAAAGCTACACTTGCATTTTTATCACATGGCTAGTTCGCAGGCTGCCAATATAAATTTGTTTTTGCCAATATTACTGAACCCAAAAGCAAATGAAATTTTGAGCCAACTAAAACCATCCGATTTTGATAGGCTTTGCACCGATAGTGAATATATGTATAAAGGATTCAGATTAGAATATTGGGACGGAAATGCAGATAATGAAAAAGGTTTATTGGGTGACCACAATGCAAGATCTGGAACTGATTCAGACATTGCCATTGCATATTATAACAAAGATAAAGAACGCTGCTTGTGGCTGATTGAACATAAACTTACTGAAAATGAATTTACTGAATGTGGTGGTTTTAAAAGTGAGGGAAGAAACAAATCAAAGCACCTTTGTGAAAAATCATTTTCAGAAATAATAAATGATAAGCACATATGTTATTATCATGATGTAAGAAAATCTGAGTATTGGAATATCACAGAGGAACATCAATCTTTTTTTGCAAATGCAAACACGCGTGCTTCTTGCCCGTTTAAAGGTGGCATGAACCAATTATGGAGAAATCAATTGATGGGTTTAGCTTTAGAAAAAACTGGTAAATACAAACATGTCTATTTTTCGGTGGTGCATCATCCTGAAAACGATGCACTAAATGAGAGCATGAATGAGTACAAACAGCTCATCGCAAACAATAAAAAGTTTTCCCATTTTACCTCAAAAGATGTTATAAATGCGGCAGATAAAATTGGTGATAGTGCTATAGATGAATGGGTAAGTTGGTATAAGGGTTTGTATAATGTTTGAAAGAAAATTGTAATTATTTAATAATCTTGGATTAATAATGAGTGAAAGCAAATTAGTTTTAAAATCAATTAACCAACTGTTGGAGTGTAATTTTTTTATCCCTGCTTATCAACGTGGTTACAGGTGGACTCCGCAACAAGTAAATGATTTACTCAATGATATATGGGAGTTTCATAAAAAAGATGATAAATCAAAAGAGGAATTTTATTGTTTACAACCTTTAGTTGTAAAAAAAGTGGGTAACGAATATGCATTAATAGATGGGCAACAGCGATTGACCACTATTTTTCTTATACTCACATACTTGGATAATATAATGACCATATTGGGCAAGAAAAAGTATTCATTTCGGTTCGAAACTCGCAAAGACAGTGAGACATTTTTGCAGAATATTGACATTGAACAAAAAGAACATAACATTGACTACTACCATATATGCGAAGCATACAAGGTGATCGAGACTTGGTTTAGTATCGCTGATGGTAATACAAAACTAAATTTTATAAACACACTTTTGAACGATGAAAATACAGGCAAAAATGTAAAAGTTATTTGGTATGAGGTTGAAGAAAACACCAATCAAATTGAAATTTTTACTCGCTTAAATATGGGTAAAATTCCACTTACTAATGCTGAACTGATTAAAGCATTATTCCTCAAAAGTTCTAATTTTAAAGACAAGCAAAATGATGAAATACGATTAAAGCAATTAATTATAGCTACAGAATGGGATCGAATAGAATATGCACTCCAAAATGATGCTTTTTGGTATTTTATCTCTAATAATAGTATAAATTATGCCACACGAATAGAATACATATTCGACCTTATTAGTCATAAAAAAGCAGAAGATGAAAAATATTTTACTTTTCATAAATTTAATGGCATGTTTGACGAGTATAAAGATGAAAATAACAACCCTGAAATTGATGTTATTTGGCTAACCATAAAAAAGTATTTTCTCACGTTTGAAGAATGGTTTAATGAAAGAGAATTATATCATTTAGTCGGATATTTAGTGGCTACAGGTTGCCAAATTGAAGAACTTAAAACTAATTCTGAACAAAGCACCAAAACTGAATTTAAATTGTACCTGCATGAAAAAATAAGAAAATTAATTGATTACGATATAAGCACCTTGGAATACAAAAATCCACTTGTTAAGTCAGTATTATTGTTATTCAACATTCAAACAATCATTTCCAATACCAAGTCAAACATCAGGTTTCCATTTGATAAATTCAAAACTGAAAACTGGGATATAGAGCATATTAGATCGCAAACTACCAAAAGCATTTTTGGCAATCAACGCAAAGCCTGGGCTAAGGATATTTTGCAATATTTTACTGGAACTGAAAATTTTGATGATTGCAAATCAAAAATTCCAGAACTTCAAAGCTCAATCAAAGAATTTGCAGTTGAATTACTTGAAATTATTGAAACTGAAAAAATTATTGATGCAGACTTTGATAATACCTACAAAAAACTTCAGTTACACTTTAATGAAGACAAAGAACCTGAAAATATTAATTCAATTGCAAACCTTGCATTGTTAGACTCAACTACCAATCGAAGTTATAAAAATGCTTATTTTAGCATTAAGCGAAGCATTATTTTGAAAAATGATAAAAATGGAACATTTGTCCCAATTTGCACTAAAAATCTATTCCTAAAGTCATATAGTAAAAGGATTGGTCAAATGATGCATTGGGAAAAAGATGATGCTAAAGATTATATGAATGAAATAATTTCAACATTATCAATTTACAAACTTTAAACCTAGCAGATAATGAGCAACACAATATCTCCCGAGCATGAAGGGCATCGTTTTACTTTTCATCAATTGTTCGCAGAAAAAAAATATCACATACAAATTCCTATTATTCAAAGAGATTATGCGCAAGGTCGGCCATCTACACTTGAAATTCGCAACTTGTTTTTAGATGCTATTAAATCATACCTCGATGATAACTTAAAAAATCGTGATTTAGACTTTGTATACGGTAGCTTGATAGAACATTCTGGAACAGATGATATTAAATTTA
>JBILPB010000176.1:0-5761 GCA_044374175.1 Bacteroidia bacterium
GACGGTCAACAACGCCTCACAACGCTTTTTCTCTTGCACTGGTATTTGGCTACAAAGGATCATAAGATGGATGATTTTAAATCGTACATTTCTAATAATAACAAGTCTAAGTTCTCCTATCAAACACGCACAAGCTCAACTGAATTTTGCGATGCATTATTATTTAATCCGATTGAACTAAATGACTTATTAGAAGCTGATAGTGACTTGCAAAATGAATTGTCAAAAACAATCAAGGATTGTAATTGGTATTTTTTATCATGGGATAATGACCCTACAATAAAATCCATGTTGGTTATGTTAGATGCTATTCATCATAAGTTTTTAAATGTCGTGGATTATTACGAAAGAATTGTAGATAAGAATAATCCAATAATTACATTTCAATTTTTAAACCTTAAGGAGTTTAAGCTTACAGATGATTTATATATAAAAATGAACGCAAGAGGGAAGCCACTTACTTCCTTTGAAAACTTTAAGGCAAAGTTAGAGCAATTAATTGCGAATACTGAATTCAAGCGAGTCTCGTTTTATAAATTATCATACTTGGGGGTAGAAAATATTGTTAATGTTGCGGAATATTTCTCGCATAAAATTGATACTGATTGGGCCAACCTATTTTGGCAACATCGTAATAAAAGTACAAATATTTTTGATGATCAAATAATGAATTTTATTAATGCTTGTGCTGTAACTCATCTAGCAATCAAACAGCCACTTCAAGAAAGTATTAATAACGTTAAGTTTTTACTCGACAATAGATATGAAGCAATAACCTTTAATCAATTTAGAGATTTAGATTGTTTTGATGAAACATATATAATAGATTTTATCAATTTGCTCGATTTAATGAAAAATGGTGAAGAGTGTGTAAAATGCTATTTAATTGACTCACCATATTATGATGAAGCACAAGTATTCAACAACATTATAAATAATTATTACTATGACGCAGCATATACTGCTCGAATACAGTTTTACGGCTATTGTCAATATTTATTGAAATGGAATACGGCTGAAGGTTTAGGTGAATGGATGAGAGTAATACATAATTTATCAGAGAATACTGCACCCTATAATAATGAAGTTGAATTCATACGTTCAATTAAATCAATTAATAGCCTCATAGAATTTAGTAACAACATTTTGGATTATATGGTAATGGGTGGTCATGTAGAAGGCTTTAGCCCAGCACAAATTGTTGAAGAAAAATTAAAGGCTATACTGATTTTAAGAGACCCAGACTGGGCTACTGCAATACGTAGGTCAGAAATTGAATTAAAATATTTTAAAGGTCAATTAACATTCATTCTTTCATTTGCAGGGATTAAATCATATTATTTAGCAAACAACAATTGCGAATGGGATGAAATTGAAAATAAGTTATTTTATGATAAGTTTATTTTTTATGTAAAAAAAGCAAAACTTATTTTTGACGATGGTGGTTTGAGAAACTTTGATAATTATTTGTTTCAAAGAGCATTATTAACCAAAGGTGATTACCTAATTTCAGAAGGATCAAATAAAAGTTTCTTAATTAACAATGATAGAGATATTAGTTGGAAACGAATGCTATTAGGTGATAAAAGAGAAGAAGAGTATAAGGCATTTTTTGTAAAGGATTTGATGGATGATGTAAATTTTAATGATAACAATGTCTTAACAAGTTTAAAACAAATAATTGAAGAGTTTCAATTGCAAAATAATGATTGGAGAAGTTTTTTTATTCAAATGCCAAATTTGATTGATTGCCTTGGTCCCAAAAAATACATAAGGTTTCATTATAACTCTCATATATATCTGCTAAAAAGAGAAAGAATGAGTGGAATACATTATGAATATCATACTTTTAGTATGTATTGTAAGTTTTTCGATGGTAATTCCTTTACCCCATTTTTGGAAACATCATATCAAGCAGTCAATGGTGATGAATCAGAGCCATATATAGCTTTAACGAATTGGTTATTTAAAGATTCGATTATTCAATTAATCATAATGTTTAATGGTTCTCAACAAAAATATCAAGTGCGGATTTATAACAATGATTACACACCTTTAGATTCTTCTTTGATTCAAATTCTTACAAATTATAATTTTTCAAACCAGGAAAATGTATCAATATTTGATAACTATTTAGATGAAAATGAATTGATTAATACTATATCTGCATTAACTGCTGATTTGCAAAAGTTATAAGATGAAAAACATTGTCCAAATAGAATGCCACACCTAAAAACGTATTGTAAAACTCTTTCGTGAGAGCAAGGATACAGCTATCTTGTTTTTTGGTATTGTGATAACAACATTCGTATTTAGTATTCTTTTAAATTAACTGAAAATATAAAAAGCTATAATTTCAAAAAGGGCCTTAAATGAAAATATAAATATTTATATTTGCACTTACAACCAATTTAACATGCAATGAAGATAAGCAGTTTTAAGGCAGGAAAGTTAGTGCAAAGGCTTCAATACAAGAGCTTTGAGCCAACACTTATACATACACAATGGCATTTAGATAATGACGAGGTGGCCTTACTATTGAGCCAAGCCGACCAAAAACTGGGTGAATTGAATGCTTTTAGCCAACTGATACCCGATGTCGATTTTTTTATAAAAATGCACGTGCTAAAAGAAGGTACAAAAAGCAGCCGCATTGAAGGCACAAATACCAACATAGACGAAGCTGTACAAAAAGAGGAATACATTAATCCCGAAAAAAAAGACGACTGGCAAGAAGTGCAAAATTATGTACAAGCCATGAATACTGCCATTGCTGCATTGAAAAATTTGCCTTTAAGCAATCGTTTATTAAAAAATACCCACAAAATAATATTGCAGGGGGTAAGAGGAAAACACAAGCAACCAGGCGAATTTCGCGTAAGTCAAAACTGGATTGGAGGCAATAGCTTGAAAGATGCAAAATTCATTCCGCCACATCAGGAAGGCGTTATAGCATACATGTCAGATTTAGAACAATTTATTCATAGCACAAACAGCAATCTTCCGCACTTAATTAAAATAGCCATTTTGCATTATCAATTCGAAACCATACATCCATTTTTAGATGGTAATGGCAGAATTGGTCGACTTTTAATTACGCTATATCTGGTGAGCTCAGGTTTATTGGTAAAGCCAACACTGTACCTCTCTGACTTTTTTGAAAAAAACAAAGAGCATTATTACGATAACTTAACATCGGTAAGAACTAAAAATGATTTAGCACAATGGCTAAAGTTTTTTTTAGAAGGCATACGAGTAACGGCTGAAAATTCCATTCAAACATTTAAGGAAATTATTGCTTTGAGAGCTTCGGTAGAAACCAAAATTATAACGCTTGGCAAAAAGCAATTGTTGGCAAAAAATGTATTAGAATACTTATATAGTCAACCTATTACTGATATGCAAAGTATAGCCAGTGCAACAAATGCAAGTGTGCCCACTATTTCAAGATTACTAAATGATTTTGTAAAACTTGAAATATTAGAAGAGCAAACAGGTTACAAGCGCAATAGAATCTTTGCTTTTGAAGCATACTTAAAAATATTTAGATAATGAGCAACATAGCACAAATTGAACGCCACACTCAAAACCGCATCGTCAAACTCTTTGCTGAGCAATTGGGTTATGAATATCCTGGTAATTGGGAAGAGCGCGCTAACAATAGCAATATTGAAGAAGAGTTGCTTAAGAATTATCTTGCAAATGCAGGCTATTCAACCTAGCTAAGTAAACGTGCTATTTACCATTTGCAAAGCGAAGCACGCAATAACGACCGCAACCTTTATAACAATAATAAAGAGGTGTATAAACTCTTACGTTATGGCAAAGAAGTTACAGCAAGCGCATCAGAAAAATACCAAAGAGTGCATTTTATAAATTGGAACGAACCCGAAAAAAATAATTTTGCCATTGCCGAAGAAGTAACCATTTTAGGGAATAGAGAAAAACGCCCTGATATTGTTTTATATGTAAAGTCCCATCCGGAGCTTCTCGAAAAAGTTCGGGAATGTCTGGGAAATTCGGGATTTTCCCGAGAAAATCCGCTTAAAATTAGGGTAAATTGACTGCTATAAAAAATTTGCAATTGGGCAATATGTTACATGATTATATAACAAATAACCTTTAAAATTACCTTTTCCATTATACATTTATATACTTCAAAGGTATTTTACCAATAATTCATTAGCCACTTTTTGTAACTCCAATTGCCTATCGCCACGTTCTACTTTACTAATAATAGAAGTGTCCACATCCAATTGAGAAGCAAGCTGCCGCAGCAACATATTTTGCTTCGTTCTTAGTTCTCTTATTCGTTCACCAAACTGTGTTGCCATTATAATAATTTTGTCTTGACAAATATTGGCAAATACAAGAAAACAAAGCAAAGAGTTGCTAAAAAAAGTAGTACGTTAAAAAGATTTGAGAAAGTGGGGAAATGAGGATTTGAGGAAAGGCGGTTTACACTCCAATAATTAGTGTGTTACTCCTTTCTTTGCTATTATGACTTTGCAAAGTTTATTAAGGGTTGAATGTCTCCAGCATCTGCTGCCCTAATTGCATTGAGGTAACTAGTGCGTTGGTCGCCCTGCTGTGCTAAATTAGCTGCTCCCCAACTGTAATGCAATTGCTTGTATATTTTCTCAATCACAATATCTGCTATTAGGCGGCTATGCCTGCCATTACCATTGGGAAAACAGTGTATGCTTACCAAACGGTGCTTAAAACGAATGGTACATTCGTCTGGGCAAAAAGTATTGTTGGCATACCAGAATTTTACATCATCCAGTAATGTTCTTAGTTCTGTTGGTATCTGCCATTTGTCCACGCCAATATTCTTATTGGTTTTGCGAAATTCTCCTGCCCATGCCCACACATTGCCATACATGCGTTTATGCAATGCTTTTAAAAATTCTTCGGTAAATACTGCATCGGGTTTAAAAGAACGGCTAAGGGTCCACAAAACTGCCTGTTCTATATTCTGTTGTTCAAACTCGTCTAATTCGCCACGGGTGGCAACGGTTTCAATTAGCAAACCTTCTTTCTCGTCTTCGTCCAGTGGCGTTTGTCCATCTATATCATCTAAATCTAATCCCATAAAGTTTTAGGCATTTCTGTTTTTATAATAGTGGTTCTTTCCTGTATTGCTTTTTCAATTCGTTGTTTGGTATTCTCCTGGTCTTCCAGCTTCATAGTATTGTTTGTTCGCATTACTATTTGTGTAGCCAGTTCTTTAGCCTTGCGTTCAATCAATAATTCTAAAGAACCATCGTTTGGGACAAAGCCGTAAATTAATTGCATATCCAACGCCCTTGCTGCCTCACGTAGTGCTTTGATGGTAATAGAGCCGTCTTTTTCCCTGCGTTCTATATCCTGCACACTTTGTTTGGTAATAGAAAGGCGGTTGCCTAATTGCAACATGCTCATGCCAATGGCATTGCGTATGGCTTTTATCCATCCTGTAGGAGGTGGAGCTACCTTTTGCAAACTGGCGTAAGCCAGCATTTTGGTGTTCAACTGCTGTATCTGTAATGAATTTTTGCCCATGATAGTAAAGTTATGCTTTGACTAAACAAAGGCAAATGTACGGATATAATATGACAAAAAAAAGAAAAATGTAAGCCTTTAGACTGACTAAATAACCATAGATGTAAGGCGATAGTCTGACTATTGTATTAGCGTAAATGGGGAAATGAAACAAAAACAGGCACTTAACAAACAAAAGAAAGTAAATTACTTCCCGATACAAAACCTCGTAAAAATA
>JBILPB010000296.1:0-4201 GCA_044374175.1 Bacteroidia bacterium
ATTTCATCAAAACCAACTTTTAACTGAAAATACTACACTTTGTCCGCTTGCTTTTTTGGGCATTATTAATCCTTCTAATTGATTAGAGCCTAAGCCCACAGTAAAATACTTCCAAACTCTTTGTTGCAGCATTATACCGTAGTTAAAATTGCCATAACCGCCATATCCAACACTAATACTTGCATTTGTATTGTTATTGTAATAGTAATTGCCACCAACGGCTATAAATGGCAAATACACATCATTAAAACGATATTGTGAACTAAAGTTAAGTGTAAATTTTCCGGGTACTAAATTATGAATGTAGTTTATCATAAACCAAGCTGGAAGCACAGTTTTAAATGATTTACTACTGTTTCTTTTTCCTAAATTAATGAGCGAATCGCTTGAAAGTTTTATTAAGGAATCGTTTATGGTAATTAAATTAGGAATATTAATCCCATCAAATCTAAACAGGGTGTCATAATTGTATGCAATGGCATTGTTTTTCCAATATAAATAACCAAAATCTAGCACGGCTAGTTGTAATTTATGCTTTTCCTTTGTAATTAATTGATAATGCATATCAATACTAAAACCAACACCCTTAGAAGGAATCGGTATTATTTGATTGTTTTTTAATGTATCTGTACGATTATATTTTCCCTCTATTTCTAAATCTAAATATTCACCGTCTGTTGCTGTAAATAAATTGGCTTTATTAATTAACGCCTGTTGCGCATTTCTACCATTCAAAAAATTGGCCATCATAGCTACTTGATGTGTATTATCCTTAATCAATAATGTCTTTTCTAAGCCTAATCCTATTTGTTGGTAAGATATAAAATCGAGCTGAAAATTGGCCAACTTGGCAGTTTGGTTTTCATACATTGCATTGCCAAAAAAACCAACATTAAAAAAGTCTTTGGTCATTTCTAAATTAAGATGCCTTCTTTCTGCTACTCTAAAAGTATAGCTCCAACCTGTTTGCTTAAAAATAGTATCTAAACTGTGTCTAAAAACTAATCCCATATCGACATCAACTCCAAACCTATTTACATTTTTCAACTCTTTTGCTGCCGTTTGTTTTACTTCATCGCTTAAATAACCACCTCTGTAAAAATCAGTATAAAAACTATTAGGAAACGCATTTGATTTAGCCGTTAAATTGCCAAATAACGCTATATTAAAATGCTTGCTTGAAGTTAATGAATCGTTAAAAAAACTATTTTGACCAAAGCTGTTAAAAGTAAAAAACAGAGCTATGATAAAACTTAAAAGGATGTTGTGATATTTATTATTAATCTTCATTATTTTACCTGCACATTAAATAATAAATTACCAGTCATTTTTAAATCCAATTTGTAATCGTGATATATTTTATACTTCATAGGATTGTTAATTGTATTAATAGTAACCACTGCTAACACTTTACGTTTTTCTAACAACTTATTTAAAATTTCATTACTTATAGTAATCGGAAGTCTGCTTTCTTGTGTTGTTCTTACTCTGCCATCTGCATCAGGTGTAGCAGCCATAATCGTAGTTTTATCCATGAGCTGTTCTTGCTTTTGCAAATTGTTATCTAAAAGATAAAATTTAACATCAGCATCAAAAGGAAAACTGTTTACAGCAATTAATTTGAGCACTGCCGACTTTACTGTATTGTGCTCTGGAATGGTATCTTTTTGTAAATAAATCGTATCTGCCAAAGTTAAATTGGTAGATGAAAAATGCAATGGAATATCCAGTCTCACTCTCGCTTCAATAGCTTTGTCGGTATATACAAAATCATTCCCATTAGCTATATTGCCAAATGGATTGAGCTCTGTAGCGTAGCTGTAATTGAAATTGGTTGGCATATTTTCTAATAAATTTACCAAATTGCTATTGGTATTATTATATTCAAAACTATACAAACTGGGTGTAAAAGGGTTATCAATTGCCCTATGAACATTAAAAGTTTGAGCAACACTGCTGTGTTGCAGAGCAATCGAATTTCCTGTTTTGTTGTTAATAGAATTAAACGAAATTAAACTAGCTCGAATGTCGGCCCCAATGCCATTTTTAATATCTAAATTTAGCTTAGCCTCCTGCAGCGAAAAGTTACCTGCAATAATTCTATCAAACAAAGTAAGTCTTGAGTTGGTGCTACTGGTATCGATATTTTGACCAAAATAACCTTTAGCATAGTAAGGCACAATGCTTTTTAACTTTAATGAAACCGATAAGCTGTCGGTAGAAAATATTTGAGCTAAGCCAGTGGCCGTGCTACTTACATTGGCAATCAAGTGTGTTACCAAACGATTCACATTGGCGCCCGAAATTCCTCTCAAATCAACATCATAACCATCTAAGTTAAATGTGGCACTGTAATTTCCGCCATTGCTTGAATTATAGGCAGGAATAGTAGCATTAAATGTATAAGGCAAACCATTCTTAATGGCTTTTGGTAAAATATAAGTTACATCAACAGGTTGATTTATTTTATTCTTAATTTTAACTTCTATTTCGCCAGATTTCACAATTAATCTTGATAATTCCAAGGGTTCAAAATTTAATTTTGTTTCTTCTGTTAAGTCCAAAAAATTATCGCCTGGATTTAAAAAAATTGAACCAAAAGGAATGGTAAAATACTTAATAATAGCAGTGTCGGGCAATTGTTGTGTATTTACAAAACCACTACTGGTAAATAAATCATCATACACAACATTAATTGAGTTATCAGCATTTATTTGGGTTAACGAATCTGGTAAAATTTGATCGATGCTTAAACTTGTTCTAAACAAAGGGCCTAATAAATTGGAGTCCCAATCGGTAGCTTCTCTTTTTTTACAAGCATTCAAAAACAAGAAGCCTAAAACAAAGAAAGCAATTTGAAATATTTTAATTTTATACTTATTCAAAGGAATTTAGCTTTTAATTTAAAGGTAAACATAATAAAAAAAGGGTTACATTTTGGAATGCAACCCTTTTCCTTAAAAATTATTTAGCAGTTTATGCTGTTGCTTTCATGTTATCTAAAACAGCCATTACTTCTTTTACTGCTTTGGCAGATTCATTGCAAAGTTGCATTTCATCCTCATTCAATTTTAATTCAATTATTTTTTCGATCCCATTTTTACCTAAAATAACGGGAACACCCATATAGATGTCTTTCATACCATATTCGCCATTTAACCAAGCGCACACAGGAAATACGCGTTTTTGATCGCGTACAATGGCTTCCACCATTTGAGCAGCGGCAGCTCCTGGGGCATACCATGCAGAAGTTCCTAAAAGATTTACGATTTCTCCTCCACCTTTTTTAGTTCTATCAATAATGGCATCTAATCTATCTTTTGCAATTAATTCTGTAACAGGAATGCCACCAACGGTGGTATATCTTGGAAGTGGCACCATGGTATCGCCATGTCCACCCATTAATACGGCTTGAATATCTTTTGGAGAAACATTTAACTCGGTAGCTAAAAATGCTTTGTAGCGCGCTGTATCTAAAATACCGGCCATGCCAAAAACTTTATTTGATGGCAATTTAGCATTTAAATAAGCACAATAAGTCATTACATCTAATGGGTTTGAAACCACAATAATAATGGCATTGGGTGAATGTTTAATGACATTATCAGTTACCGTTTTTACGATGCCAGCATTGGTAGCTATTAAATCATCGCGACTCATGCCTGGCTTGCGTGGAAGACCTGATGTTATTACAACTACTTCTGATCCTGCTGTTTTAGCATAATCGTTGGTACTGCCTGTAATTCGGCTATCATACATATTTATTGGGGCTGTTTGCCACATATCTAAAGCTTTACCTTCAGCAAAGTTTTCTTTAATGTCGAGCAATACAACCTCATTGGCTAACTCTTTATGGGCAATTACATCAGCGCAGGTTGCCCCTACATTGCCTGCTCCAATAACAGATACTTTCATGATATTATGTTTTTAGTTTTGAATATTAATTTGCGCAAATTTAGCAATCTGAAATTGATAAAAAAATGATATTATTACAATTGAATACTTTACCCCTAAAATCGATTAAGAAATTAGTTATATTATGAATATTAAAGTCAAACAAAATTTAATTTTTGCAATCATAGTTGTGGCTCTTTCTATTCATTTTAAATTTTATGAAACAATAAATCTGCCACCACAATCAACCGACCTATGGCGGCAAGCCGACTGCTATACAATTGCTTTAAATTATTACCAAAACGGA
>JBILPB010000215.1:0-4200 GCA_044374175.1 Bacteroidia bacterium
TAGGTTTTAGTATGAAAAATGAAGCGGCTTAGTCAAAAAAATATTTAGAAAAATGTGTCCAAGTTTTTGCATTTAAGACAAAAATCTAAAAATCTAAAAATCTAAAATCTAAATTCTAAATTCTAAATCCTAAATTCTAAAAATCTCAATACTAAAATCCAAAATTCTAATTACAAAATCCTAAAATCTCAATACTAAAAATCTCAATACTAAAATCTAAATACTAAAATCTAAATACTAAAATCCAAAATTCTAAAAATCTAAATCCTAAATTCTAAAAATATCAATCGTAAATCGTAAATCGTAATTCATAAATCATAAATCATATAACTATTAGAAGGTAAATGCCTAATTTTACGAACCCATCCCATTCATTTGTGGAACCTTTATTTTATCTGTTTTGGTAAGGCCTTCAAGCACTTCAATATTTACCCCATCAGATAAACCCGTTTTTAAAAATCTCTTTTCGAATTTGTTGGGGGCTTTTTCAAGTTCAACAAAGGTTTTATCCTTTTCAAATTGTAATACCATTTCTGGGATGGCCATTACTTTTGTTCTGCTATCCAAAATGATATCAGCATTAGCGCTATAACCCGCTCTTAAAAATGATCCCCCTTTTGATTTAGTGATTGCTGCTCTAATCATAAACTGAATAGCGCCATTCTCAGTAACTCCTTTAGGCGCAATGTATTCTAAATTGGCATTAAAACTTTCAGTATCAATGGCGCCAATAGTGAGAATGAGAGGCATGCCTTGTTTTATTTTACCTACTTCACTTTCATCTACTTTTCCTTCAAAAATCATTTCACCCATGTTGGCTACAGAAGCTATTGTTGTGCCTTCGTTAAAAGTATTACTTTCAATTACATTGCTTCCTTCTTTAATTGGCACGTCTAAAACCATTCCCGAAATAGTACTTCTAATGAGTGTATTTGTGGCGCTTCCGGCACTTTTTGTTACACCTTCTTTGATTAACTGTAAATTATTTTCGGCTGCTGCTACTTCTTCTTTACTTGATTTTAATTTTAATTCTGAAGGCAAAATATCTGCTTTAGAAATTACTTCCTGGCTCAGTAATAATGCATTTCTATCATACTCACTTTTTGCATTATCGTAACTTATTTCAGCTTGATTTAAGCGATTTTCGGCATTGGCTAAATTCACCATGTTAGGAATAATTTTTACTTTGGCAATAATATCACCTTGTTTAATTTCTTGGCCTGCTACCACATACATTTTTTCTATGATGCCCGAAACCTGTGCTTTCATGTTTACCTCTTTACGTGGAATTACACTGCCAGTAGCAACTGTTTTCTTAACAATACTGGTATCAAAGGCTGTAATGGTTTGAAAAGTTACTGGCACCTCTTCCGATTTTTTAAACAAGAAATAAAAAGTCCAAATAAAAACTCCTAACAGTGCTAAGCCCAGCGTTATTTTGATGATACGTTTAATCATTTTCTTTATGTTTTATTATTTCTATTTTAAAATTAAGTTGATCTTAAAGCCTCCACTGGCAGTACCGAAACGGCTCTGGTTGCCGGAATTAATCCTGCAAAAGCACCACTTATGATTAATACTATGAGTGAGGTTACAGCCACATTTAAATCCACTGTTGGATTATTAAACATAGGTACATCTTGCCCTATGGCTGCGTTTACACCTTCGAGCATTAATATTCCTATAACTAATCCAAAATAGCCTGAAATTGCAGTTAAAAAAACTGATTCCGTAATAATTTGTGATACAATATCATATGGAGTTGCGCCAAGTGCGCGCTTCACACCTATTTCTTTTGTTCTTTCTTTTACTACAATCAACATAATATTACTAATTCCAATAACCCCAGCAATTAAGGTACCTATACCAACAAACCAAATCAACATATTAATTCCTTTGAACAATCCATTCATTTTATTGTATTGTTTTCCCATGTTCCAGTGTCCAATGGCTTGTTCATCATCAGGCGCAATTTTATGTCTTTCTTTAAGAACGTTCATTACCTTTTCTTCCGCCTGTTCGGCCGTAATATCAGGTGCAGATGCAATATTAAACCAACCCACAATATCACCATAATTAAATGCATTCTGAAAAGTTGTAAATGGTAAAACTATTCTTTGCCCTTCTTCTCTTGCTTCATTTCCACTTGAAGTAGGTGTAGTAACGCCAATCACCTTAAAATAAACTCCATTTATTCTTATGTATTGACCAGAAATATTTTCGCCAGCTTTAAACAATTCTTCCTTCACTCTTGAGCCAATCACACAAACTTTTCTTTTTTCACGAATGTCATTGTCGTTTAAGAAACGACCATTTATTAACTTTACCATTGATATTTTAGCAATGTTGGGATAAACCCCTGAAACTTGATAGTTTCCAGTCTTTAAACCTCTCACAACGCTATTTCCTCCGCGCCAACCGCCCAATTGATTTTGAGGTGAAACAACAGCTAATTCTTTTAATTGCTGAAGTGCCATCACATCGCCATTATTAAAATTGAAATACCTTCCCGGCTTCATCCCTTTATATGGCTTCGTAGTTTTTTGTGTCCATAAAAAAAAGCTGTTTGTGGCTGTTCCTTTAAAATCACTCATCACCCCATTCTTCAACCCATTACCAGCACCTAACATAATAACCAACATAAAAATGCCCCATCCAACACCCAAAGAAGTTAGAAAAGTGCGCAACTTATTTTTTTTGATGGTTGCGTATATTTCTTGCCAGTTATCTCTATCAAACATTTTGTTTTTTTTATTTACTTTTTTACTCTGCTCTTAAAGCTTCAACAGGTTCTACCCTAGCTGCACGCATGGCAGGAAAAAATCCTGCTAAAGCACCCGAAAATATTATCATTAAAGTTGCTGAAATGGCCAAGCTAAAATCAATAGACGGATTTTTAAAAAAGTCGCCTTGCAAATTATCACTCATTAATTCTAATAAACCTACTCCTAACACTAATCCAACGTATCCCGACACAGCGGTTATAAAAACAGCCTCTTGCACTACTAACATCACTATCGAAACAGGTGTTGCACCCAATGCTTTTCTTACACCAATCTCATTGGTACGTTCTTTTACAATAATCATCATAATGTTGCTAACACCAACAATACCAGCTAAAAGTGTACAAACACCTATAATCCAGATAAATATTTTTATACCATCAAGCATGCTCATTATTCTTTTGTACCCTTCACCCCAATTATCAACACGCACAGCATTAAAATCTGCTGGATTAAAATTGTAACGTGCAGCTAGCATATTTCGAATTTCTTTTACTGTGCCATCACCATCTTCTGCATGGTCCTTTTGTAAATTTGTCCAAATAGTTCCTACCTCTTTACCACTCCCACTAGCTCTTTGAAAAGTAGTTAAAGGAACATAAGCCCTATTTAAATCACCATTCCCAGGATCTGTAAAAACACCTACTACTTTATATGGTGTACCATTTACATCAATATATTTATTAATTGGATCTTCTTTTTTAAACAATTCATCACGCAAAGGATAACCTATGGCGCATACTTTTCTATATTCTTTTATATCATTATCGTTGATAAAACGACCTGAGAGCATACTTGCATTTTCTAAATAATCATGATCGGGCAAACAGGAGCGCAACATGTAAGAACCATGCCTGCCTTTGTAGCTCATCTCGGTTGAATTAGCACCTAAGGCCGCGCTTATTTTATCAATATGTTTAAGGTTGTTTTTTATATAAGCGTAATCCTCTGTTTTAAGAATAATTTCTCTCCCTGGTTTTATTCCCTTGTGAGCCATGGTAGTAACTCCACCTTCAATATTGATGCTATTTACAGCATCATGTAAAAACTGGGATTCTGCCCCATTGCGCAATCCTTGCCCTGCACCCAATAAAACTATTAAAATAAATATGCCCCAAGCCACACTAAAACCAGTTAGAAAAGTACGCAACTTATTCTTACTTATTGTTCCTAATATCTCTTGCCATTTATCTAAATCAAACACAGTATATAAAATTTATAATTGTTTACTTAACATTAGTAATAAAAGCATAAAACTATTGACTAACAATTAAACCATCCTTTAACCTGATAATTCGATCTGTCATTTTACTAATATCATCCTCATGCGTAACAAGTACCACAGTAATTCCTTCTTTATTTACTTCTTTAAATAATTGCATCACTTCCATTGATGTATTGCTGTCGAGCGCACCTG
>JBILPB010000074.1:0-15403 GCA_044374175.1 Bacteroidia bacterium
ACAATTAACACAAAGAATTCAATAATAAAATTACCATGGCAGAAGTAAAATCAGCAGAAGTATCTGCAATTTTAAGACAACAATTGGCTGGGTTTCGCTCAGAAACTGAACTACAAGAAGTAGGCACCGTGTTGCAAGTAGGTGACGGGATTGCCCGTATCTATGGTTTGTCTAACGTACAATCAGGTGAGTTGATTGAGTTTGAAACAGGCCTAAAAGGTATCGTACTTAATCTTGAAGAAGATAATGTAGGTGCCGTATTACTTGGTGCAGCAACAGGAATTAAAGAAGGTGCCGTAGTTAAAAGAACACGCAAAATTGCTTCCATCAATGTTGGTGAAGGTATGTTAGGTCGTGTTGTGGATACTTTAGGTATGCCAATAGATGGTAAAGGTGCCATTACTGGAAAAACATACGAAATGCCAATCGAAAGAAAAGCACCAGGGGTAATTTATCGTCAACCTGTAAACGAACCATTACAAACTGGTTTGAAAGCGATTGATGCCATGATTCCAATTGGTCGTGGGCAACGTGAGTTAATCATTGGTGACCGTCAAACAGGTAAAACTGCGGTGGCCATTGATACTATTATTAATCAAAAAGAATTTTACGAAGCAGGAAATCCTGTATTTTGTATCTATGTGGCTATTGGACAAAAAGGCTCAACAGTGGCAAACGTATTGCGTGTGTTGGAAGAAAAAGGGGCTATGCCATATACAGTAATTGTATCTGCAACTGCTTCTGATCCTGCTCCAATGCAATTTTACGCTCCATTTGCTGGTGCTGCTATCGGTGAATTTTTTAGAGATTCAGGTCGTCCGGCTTTAATTATTTATGATGATTTATCTAAGCAAGCTGTAGCTTACCGTGAGGTTTCGTTATTGTTACGTAGACCTCCTGGACGTGAGGCTTATCCAGGTGACGTATTTTATTTACATAGCCGTTTGCTTGAAAGAGCTGCTAAAATTAATGCTTCTGACGAAATTGCAAGAAGTATGAACGATTTACCAGATTCTATTAAAGATATCGTTAAGGGCGGTGGTTCTTTAACTGCACTTCCAATTATTGAAACACAAGCGGGTGACGTTTCTGCTTATATTCCAACTAACGTAATTTCGATTACTGATGGTCAGATATTCTTAGAGTCTAACTTGTTTAACTCTGGGGTACGTCCGGCTATTAACGTAGGTATTTCGGTGTCTCGTGTGGGTGGTAATGCACAGATTAAATCAATGAAAAAAGTATCCGGTACTTTAAAATTAGATCAGGCACAATACCGTGAATTAGAGGCTTTCTCTAAGTTTGGTTCTGACTTAGATGCGGCTACCAAATCAGTATTAGATAAAGGTGCAAGAAACGTTGAGATTTTGAAACAAGGTCAGTTTTCACCTTTACGTGTAGAGCAACAAACTGCTATCATTTATGTAGGTACTAAAGGATTATTAAGTTCAGTGCCTGTAAACAAAGTAAGAGAGTTTGAAGCTGATTTCTTAAGCATTTTAGAAGCTAAGCATAAAAACGTGCTTAATGATTTAAAAGCTGGTAAATTAACGGATGAAATTACCAATGTTTTAGATACTGAAGCGAAGGAATTAGCTAAAAGATTTAAAATATAATTATTCAGTAAACAGGATTTATAGTAAAATAATTAATTGCTTATCGCATTGAATTAAAGTAAAATGGCAAACTTAAAAGAAGTACGTAATAGAATTGTTTCCATCACTTCTACGCAACAAATTACCAAAGCTATGAAAATGGTTTCGGCTGCTAAGTTGCGCAGAGCACAAGATGCAATTATACAAATGCGCCCTTATGCCAACAAATTGCAAGAAATATTGCAAAATGTAAGTGGTAGTGTTGATGCCTCAGAAGGAGGACAGTTTTCTAAAGTAAGAGAAGTAAAAAGTGTGCTTATTGTAGTAGTTACTTCTAACAGAGGATTGTGTGGCGCTTTTAATATGAATGTTATTAAAAGAGCGAACTACCTTGCCAAACACGAATACAAAAACTGTAAAGTAAGTGTACTTTGTGTAGGTAAAAAAGCAAACGATTTCTTTAAGAAAACTGAGTACAGTATTGTAGGTACCGATTTGCCAAAAAGACTACATGAATTATACGATAGCTTAACTTTTGATAATGTTGCTCCGGTTGCCGAAATGGTAATGAAAGCCTTTGCAGATACGCAATTTGATAAGGTTGAGATCATCTACAATAAATTTAAAAATGCAGCAGTTCAAGAAGTAGTTACAGAACAATTTTTACCTGTGGCTCCTCCAAAAAACAACGGTACACAAAAACAAAGTAACATCGATTTTCTATTTGAACCTAATCAAGAATCTATTGTTCGCGATTTAATTCCTAAATCATTAAAAGTTCAGTTTTACAAAACATTGTTAGACTCTCATGCTTCGGAGCATGGCGCACGTATGACATCGATGCATAAAGCAACAGATAATGCAGGAGCGTTGATTAAAGAGTTGAAATTAAGCTATAACAAAGCGCGTCAGGCTGCTATTACGAATGAGATCTTAGAGATTGTAGGTGGTGCTGAGGCGTTGAAAGGTTAAAACGAATTAAGTTTAGAAATAAGAAAAACCCGGTAAGAGATTATCGGGTTTTTTGTTGGAATTAACTTGAGGCATTTGAAGGGTGTGAATTTAATTGATGGGCTTCAAATCATCCTTTAATTATTTTATGATGGATGAGCTCATTTTTATCATTTATCATTTGAATAAAATAAACACCGTCATTGATATCGCTGGTTTCGAGGAGCAGCTTTTTTCCTGAGCAATGAAAGGTTTTTACAGTTTGTCCTAAGCTATTGCTGATAATTATGGTAGCATTCTTTTGTTCTTCTGAAAATGTGAGGCATATTTGAGATGTAAACGGATTGGGATACACTTTTAGCATTGATTTACCTTGTAACTTATCAGCTACAACCGAATGAGAACAGTAGTAGCCATAATCCATAACACTGTTTAATCCCCATCCACTTTCTTTGCCATTTAAGTATAGTCCTAAATCAACATAATTACAATTTAAACCAACAGAATCTGGGTCATGAATTACGCCAAGATGGCCTCCGTTTGCATTTGAGTAATGGTGACCTACATAAATTTTCTTGTTAGGTGCAAGCCTTAAACTATAAAAACTACTTTGGGTTGACGTAAAAATATTTACTCTCGAATTATTAATGGTTGCTGAATCGTTGGAGGAAATGTTGTATTGAATTATTTTTCCTTCGACACCCAAAAAATTATTAACCCAACCAGTTACATAAAGCATGCTATTATTGGAAGAAAAGCCCACACCATAAAGACCGCTACCACCTCCTGCAGCAGGATTATAGGCACCATTTTCGGGCAGTGTAATGAGGTTGGTTAACTGACCTGTTGTATTGTCAAAATCAAACAATTCGATGTTTGGTTGTGATAGGGTAACAGCTGCTATTTTGGTTCCATCTGGCGATGCTTTTAATTCTCCTATGGCATCACCACTGGAGATGTCACCATTATATTTCCCAATTTGAGATACAATGGGGTTTGTATTTATACCTGATGCGCTTACTAAATAGGAAACAAATTCATCAGAATTATACTTGTGACCGATTAGCCAAACGTCCGTACCATTGGCATGAGGTATGGCAGTTATTTTTTCTGTTACAGGAGGTGGACATAAGAGGCTATCTTTAAATAGTATTCCTCCTAAGCCTCCATTTAAGTTCATATCAACCATATGAAATTTATAACCTTGAGGAGTTCCGATTAAGCCACCTTGTATCTCTGAAGTGATAATATAATAAAGCGAATTAAATCCTGGCTTTTGTAAAATCATTACTTGTGAAATAGTTGATCCTCCAGGTATTAATAATGAGTTTGGCATGGTGTCTTGATTCCTGTTCCATACCTTAAATGAATTGGTACTAAATAAAAATTCGCCAGTGTTCTTATCAGAAATAGCTGCACAGCCTTCAAAACCATTCATATGTCCGTTTGTTAAAACAATTGGATTGCATTCATTATTAAAATCTAAGCCAGCACCATCATCTCCAAAATACCACACATTGGATTGTTTTTGAGCTAAAGAATTGAAGGAAAAGAGTAACAATAAGATGATAAAGTATTTCATAAATTGATTTTTAATAATTATTGTTTTACCTCTTTGCAATTTTTTGTTTTGCTAATGTGCTTTACATTATATAACGTGCACATTAAAAGCACTATTTTAAACTATTAATCACACTTGTGATTATGATCTCATCAAATACAAAATCTTAAGTATGTTGCATCATTTGTTTCAACAGGAAATACAAATTTAATATTTCTTAGTTCTAAAATGGTATAAGAATGATAAAACAATTATTTTTAACTTTGAAAAACAATCTTGCATTTAATAAGGTCTAATTTAAAATAAATTCAATTAATGTTATGGAAAACGAAGAGCAAACCCAAGAAGAGCTTAGGATGGACAATGATATAAAGAAATTAAAATTAACTTTAGAGCATGGAGCGCAGTTTCACGAAAATCCTGAAAGCAATTTACCACTAGGGATTGAGAAGGAGTTCTTAGATTATATCAAACATTTTGAGCAAAAATATGAAGATGTAAAACAAACTACTATATACGAGTTTGTGGGTCAACCTGCATTTAAAAAAGTGGATGAAATTGCAGCTAGTCAACTTGATGCTGAAATTGAAAAGGTACTTCAATATTTAAAAGAGCAAACTGTGGAAGTTGGAACTATTTATGCAGTGGATGAGCGCGCATTTTATCGTTTTTTGACAGAAGATTTGATGCATGAAGAAATTGATGATTTGCGCATTAAGGGCATGATGCATAATTTTATTTATGAAGACTTTTACCCTAATGATGAAGGAGATCTAAGAAAATATAGCGAAGAATTTATAGAAGGATTGTTAGCTAAAAAAGATGAGCGCAGTTTTGATTTTATGTTTTTAATGGATGAGATGACGCTTAAAGAGCAGGTTTACAAAAAGAAAGAGGCCGTGAGCTATTTAAATGCGTTTAGAAATGCTTATGAGGAAATTTGTTTAAAGCACTTTGAGATAACTTCTGTTGAAATTGATGGCGAAATTGGAAAGGTAAATTTTGATTTACATTATGAGGTTAAAAACGCACAAGAACGATTTGATTTTAATGGAAAAGGTGTGCTTACTTTTATTTTTGAATATACTTGTTGGTGTATTGGTGCATTAGCGTTGCCGGGAGTAACAGATAGTTTAGAATAATTTTTGCTAGCGTATTCGACCTTGTAACATGAGTTGATTTCCTATTTTTTGCGCCTCAAATTCAAGGTTGGCGGGGACACCAAACCTCTAATATAGTGCTTTGCTCTTGTTATCATTCTTGCTTTTCTTTCGCACGAGGGATTGCGCCAATTGTTTGAGCTCTTTTTGCGCGGTGGCTGTGGGCTGCATGCAAAAAAGCGAGTGGCAAAAGCCCGGTTCCCCTTCTGATTTTTTTAAATGGGATAACTTTTTAATGATGCGTGCCGAATAAAAAAATTGGAAGGGGGACGCGCCCAAATTTATAATTGCATTAAAATAAACTGCTTATTACGTCCCAGCATAAGTAAATTTCTTGTTAAACCTTGTGTTAAGTATTGCTTTCATTTAAAAGATGTGTAGCTTTATGTTTAACTTTGTAATATGAAAAAAGCCATTCTTTTTTTATTTGGTTTGGTCATTTGTAACAGCCTGCTTATTTCTGGCAAAAAGACGAATGTCATAAGCCCAGAATTACCAAAAGCAGTGACTGCCATGTATGAGGCCTGTGGCCTAAAAGATACAATTCAGTTTGAAGTGTTTGAGAAGTCGTATATGGGCTACCTCAAATACCAGCCTTTGAAGCCAATGTTGGTGATATGCGACTTTAGTAAACCATCAACTCAAAAAAGATTCTTTATTATTGATTTAGAGCAAAAGAAAACCGTTTACAGCGGACTTGTGGCGCATGGCAAAAATTCAGGTGAATTATGTGCCGAAAGCTTTTCCAATGATTTTGAATCGCATAAAAGCTGTAAAGGATTTTTAAAAATAAGCGAACGCATTATTAGCCCAAAACATGGCACAGCGCTGCTTTTGGAAGGTTTAGAGAAAAATGTAAATGATAATGCTTTGAAGCGTGAAATTATTATTCATGGAGCAGATTACGTATCGCAAACATTTATCAATTTGCATGGTCGCTTAGGTAGAAGCTTTGGCTGTCCCGCCTTGCCTGTAGCCGATATGGAAAAGGTAGCACCATTAATTGCTAATGGCGCATTACTCTACATTAATGACAAGTAAGTACCTTTTAAATTTATTGCGGAGCTTACTTCTATTTGCACCTTTATTAGTTTTTAATGGCTGTAAAGAAAAAGCAACAAAAGCTATAGTTACCCTTGATTCGAGCTATTTAGCGCAGCAAAATTACAGCAACATTGTTTTAGATACTGCTTTTGTGGATTCGATTATGCTTGAGGAAAAAACAAAAGCCGAATTTCAACCTGTCATCAAAGCATTTTACCACAGAAGAAGCTATCAAACCGCCTGGTATAGTAATGGAAAACTAACAGAAAGTGCCATTAATTTTATTCACCGTATTGATGAATTTAAAACAGCCTTTAATGATAGCACTTTAACGAATCATTTTATTTTTAAAAACATTGATTTATTGCTGAATGACAGTCTGGAAAAACCTATCCCAATTGCTGCAATTGACGTTCAATTAACTATCTTATTTTTTATGTATGCATCGAAAGAATATTATGGGATTGATGAGGCTGTTTTTGATTTGGAGTGGTTCATACCAAGAAAGAAAAAGAACTATGAAATGCTTTTAGAAAAGCTGAGCAGTGCCCCTCAGGATTTTGAAAAATATGAGCCCATAAACAGGTATTATCAAACGTTAAAAAAAGCACTTCTTTATTATCGTAAAATAGAAAAAAGTGGTGGCTTGCCGCAGGTTGGCAAGACATTTACTCATCTATCTGCGGCCGACAGTGTTATGTATTTTAAAAACATCATCCATTATTTTAAAATAACACAAGATTGGCCCGAAGCAAATGATTCAACAAATATTGATAGTAATTTCACATATGCATTAAACAATTTTCAACAAAGAATGGGCATATCCTTAAGCAATAGGCTTAATGATAAAACAATAGCAGCTATGAATGTGCCATTAAAAGAGAGAATATTTCAAATGATGGTGAATTTGGAAAGATTGCGTTGGGTACCTGAGCTTTTACCTGAAAACTATTTATTGGTGAATATTCCTGAATACAAATTGCATGTTTTTGAAAATGCTCAACATCAATTTAGTATGAAGGTGGTTGTTGGCAAGAGTGCAACAGCTACCACTATTTTTAATGAAAACTTAACTAGCATTGTATTTAGCCCTTATTGGAATGTACCACAGAGTATTATTGTTAAAGACCTGCTTCCAAAGCTTAAGCGAGATCCTTATTATTTGAACAAAAAAAATATGGAAGTGCTTAGTAATAATAAAGTAATTAATTCGGCCAGCATCAACTGGAAAAACTACAAAAAGGGAGTTCCTTTTGTTATCAGAGAAAAACCAGGTGTGTCTAATTCATTGGGATTGATAAAGTTTTTATTCCCTAATAACTATGATATTTATATGCATGATACACCTGTAAAAAGTTCATTTGAAAAAGATGACAGAGCTTTTAGTCATGGTTGCATAAGGCTTGCCGAACCTTTAAAACTTGCAGGGTATTTACTAAAAAATGATTCTACAATAACAACTGCAAAAATGTTGAAATGGATGCACAGTGGGCATGAGCGATATGTTAAAGTAAAACCGCCCTTGCCAGTGTTCATTGTTTATTTCACGGCATGGGTAAATCATAAAGGGCAGGTTAATTTCAGAAATGATATTTACAACCTGGATAAAAAGTTAGCAGAAGAAATTTTTTACCTTCACGACTAATAGCGCCAATGATGGCTTAGTGCTGCTTTAATACTACACCATAAATTTTGCTCTTTCTGCGGCCTCTTCTGTCTTTCATTCAATAAAGTAAATACCATCTGTCAAGCTTGCCCTGGAACGTGTTCATTGTGATTCATTGCCATGCTGACTTATTACTTCCTGACCTACGATATTGTAAATTTTTATGCTTTTTCAACTACTTTCAATTCAGTTGCTTACCTTTGTTGTGATGAAAAAAAATCTCCTTTTTATATTGTTTGTTTTTGCAGCGAATAGCGCTTTTTGCCAGCTTCAAAATCCATCCTTTGAGCTATGGGATGCGGGTGATCCTATCTACTGGCAAACTTCTAATTTTTATGATCCTGGCACTGCCATACAAAGCACTGATGTGCACGGTGGTGATTTTGCTTTAAGTATGAATGTGGTTTTAGATACCACAGGAAGTCCAGTGGCGCCTTATGCCATTAACATTTTTCCTTTAACTACCATGCCGCAGGTACTTAGCTTTTGGATCAAAGGTACTTTGCAAGGCAATAATACTATTAATGCTTCATTTACTTTGATGGAAACCGACTCTGCTGCCAACATTTTGGCTTATGGTGATCAAACTTTTACATCTTTAAGCAATGTTTATCAATATAAATTTTTAAATATTTTGCCATTGGCAAGCGCGTCTTTATTAGGTGAGGGAAGTGTTTACTTTGCTATCAACGCAGGAATGGGAGGTGTATTGAATGATAATTCAAGTGTTTTAATTGATGATTTATACCTTGGTGTTGATAATACAGGGATAGTTGATTTGACGCAAAGCGAAAGTGTAATTGAGCAACTTTATCCAAACCCTGCTGAGGATATGACTTACTTGGTTTTTAATCAAAAAAAATACGGACAGGTAAGTTTAAAAGTGTTTGATATATTAGGCAATTTGGTGCAAGAAGTGCTCAATGAAAACATGATGGAAGGCAAGTATAAAGCGGAAATAACTACATCAGCATTAAATAGTGGTGTTTATTTTTGTAAACTTTCTATCGATGGTATTGAGTATGGAAGTAAATTTGTAAAAAGATAATTAAGCTTTCTTTTTAGCATCAATGTTGGCACGGATAGTGAACACATGCGATAATAAACCTACTTGTTGACCAACATTAGTGAGCGCATAATCTAAAGAGATATTAAATATTTTTACGCCTACGCCAAAATTGGGCTGTGCTGTTTGTACCACAATATTGTTTTGCTCCTTTACTTCCTGAATATTGTTTATACCAGCTCTTAAATAAACAACTTTATTGTAATCTAACTCAAGGCCAAAATGAGGGTCAATACTAACTAGGTTAGATTTTATTAAAACATTTCTTTTACCATCAGTAGTAATATCTAAATCGAGTGCGGGAGTGGCGCTGAATTTTTTGAAACCAAATTTATAAGCTACGCCAGGGATTATTTTAGGAAGTGTAACTTCCATACTATTTACAGGGATTTCGTTGCCTGTTTGCGTAAATATTTCCTTGGTTCTGTCGCTTAAAGAATAACTCCAGGCATTAAATGTGCCAGTGATATCGCGCAACATCACGCCTGCTCTAAAGTTTTTGTTTCGGTATTGCAGGCCAGCATCAATACCAAAGCCCCATGAGTTGGCAAAGTCGCCAATTATTCTTCTTACCACTTTTACATTGGCGCCAAAGCTTAAGCCTGGATATTTTAATTTACGGGCATAAGAACCCATAAAGGCATAATCGGCTGCTGAGAAAGTGGTAATTCTGTTATAATCAATTTGTCCGTTGCTGTTAATCAGTTCAGTAGTATTTGGAATATCATCAACCCCAAAGCGGATGACGCTAAATGCCACTGTAGATGAACTATCTATTTTTTTAGAAACAGCGCCATAATCGTATTTGGCAATACCAGCAAAGTATTCTGAATGCATGAATGCTGCCTGAATATTATTTTCGACATGCACTAAACCTGCTGGATTCCAGTAACCTGCAGTAATATCGTTTGTTGTGGCTGCAACCGCTTTACCTAAACCTAATGCTTGTGAACCAACGCCAATAGCTAAGAATTCATTACTATATTTAGGTGCTTGAGCATTTGTAAGACCTATAGAGGCAATGAAAGAGATTAATATTACAAGTGTATGCTTCATTTTTTAATTCAGTGAACCTTAACGAAACGCAAAAATAGATTTATTATTGCAAGTATAGTCATCTTATCAAAATTGCTACTTAAAATAACCAGTTTGCTTAACTATTGTTTTGATATTGATTTTAACTTGGCTCCATTCATTTTTATTGAAATGTCCTTGGTTCAATGAAATAGCTTATTATCATAATAATAAGGTAATTTCAGAAAAAAATATTTTTATTTACATCATGAACCAGGTATTGAATCAATTGCAGTTATTATTGAGTTTGCAATGCAAAAACGATTTGTATTTTACAGATGGTTTATTTCCTGCACAGCGTAACTGGGCAAAGGGTTTCTATCACAGAAAAGATAATACAGGCTTTTTTACAGCTTGTATTGGTTTTACTTTGATGCGTTATCAAAAACTGTTTAAGGACGAAGAATTGGATTTGGCAAATACCATTTTAGCCAACATGCGCTCTGCATTTGATGGTTTTAGAAACAAGGATGGACAGGCTTCTTACAATTTTTGGCAAACAAAGCCTAGTAAGCATTTTCCAGGTGGAAATTTTGCAAGACATTTTAAATTTTTCATGATTCCAGATGACATTGATGATAGTGCCATGATACATTTGGTAAAAAAACATACTATCGAAGAGCAATTGGCATTAAAAGATAAAATGGGGCGATTTGCTTTGGGTAATTTGAAATGGCCAGATAAACCTGTTAATGGCTACGAAGAATTTAAATCGTATAATACTTTCTTTGTAAAAAATATGCCTGCAGCCTTTGATGTATGTGCTTTGTGTAATGCGCTTTATTTTGTTTATCATTATAAATTACCTTTGAATGAACAAGATGCGCATAGCTTAAAAGTAATTGTAAAGTGCATTGCTCAAGATGATCATTTGAATAGACCTTATGAGATGTCGCCCTATTACCCTAATTCGGTATTAATCATTTATCATATAGTAAGATTAATGGCCGATCTGGACTTAAAAGAATTGATGCCCTTTTGGGAGAAACTACTCACTCAAGTCAATCAATTGTTATCTACTTCGAGACAAAGTAAAACGGAGCAACTCATACTTACCATTTGTTTGCAAAAGTTACGTCAAAAAGAAATAATTTTTGAAGCACCAGAAAGGAAAGAAAAAACTCACTTCCCCTTTTTTGTGGCTGGCATATTAGGAGAAGTGAGCCCAAAATGGTTAAGGTCATTGGCATTTTCTGATACAACACATATAAAATACCAATCGTTGGCTTATGCTGAAACCTTATGGCTAGAGCATCTTTTGCTAAACAGAGCTGCTAGCCAGACTATTTTAAGTAATTAAAAAATTCGTTTTTTACTTTGTCATCAATAAATTTACCACTGTAGCTTGATGTTACTGTGTTACTATTTACATCCTGCACGCCTCTTGAAGAAACGCATAAATGATGTGCATCAATAATAATAGCAACATCTTCGGTTTGTAAAATTTCTTTTAATTCATTGGCAATTTGTATGGTTAATCTTTCCTGCACTTGTGGACGCTTGGCGTAATACTGCACAATACGGTTTAGTTTTGAAAGTCCAATAACTTTACCATCTGAATAGTAGGCGATATGGGCTTTTCCGATGATAGGCACAAAATGGTGCTCGCAATTGCTATAAAAAGTAATTTCTTTTTCTACCAACATTTCTTTATAGCGGTATTTATTGTCGAAAAGTGCAATTTTAGGCTTATTTGCCGGATTTAAACCACTGAATATTTCTTTTACATACATTTTGGCTACTCTTTGTGGCGTTCCTTTAAGACTGTCGTCAGAAAGGTCTAAGCCTAAAATGTGCATGATTTCGGTAAAATTCTTTGCAATCAATTCCATTTTTAACTCATCGTCCATTTTAAAAGCATCATCTCTTAGCGGGGTATCAATGCTGGTCATCAAATGCATATCTCCTAAATCTTCGGCTGTGATGCTTATTTTATCGTTTGTTTTCATATTGTTTAATTTATTAAAGGAAATATTAAACAGAATTGGCTTTAAAATGTTTTGAACGATATTTATTTTTTGAGTTAATTTGTTTTGAATTGAACAATATCATGGAAACAGCAAAAATTAGTGAAAGAAACAGGGCCTTAGAAAATTTTCATATTGTACTTTGGCTGGTAAAAGATTTATGTTGGTGTATGTTATGGAAACCATTTGCCTTATTTATGATTATCCCAACATTTATTTTTGCTATTTATATTACTTTTGAGAGTAGGAAAAACAAGAATGAGTTATTTCATAATATAGCTGTAATGATGTGGATTTTGGCCAATTCGACATGGATGATTGGTGAATTTTATTTTAAAGATGGCTTAAAGAATGGTGCCTTATTATTTTTTATAATCGGTTTATTATTGATCAGCTACTTTTATCTCCACAAGTTTATCAATAACAGGATAAAAAAAAGTTAACTATTTATAAGTACAAGCTAAGGCCAAAAATGAAACTTTACAGTTTGCAGCTTTCAACAAAGTATTTGCACATGCTTCAATAGTAGCGCCAGTTGTAATAACGTCATCAACTAAAACAATGTGTTTATTTTGAATTGAATGTTGATCTTCGACCTTAAAAATGGTTTCAACGTTTTTCCACCTTTCGAACCTGGTTTTTTTAGTTTGTGTTGAAGAGGCAATAGCTCTCAAAAGAATATTTGTATAACAAGGTATTTGGGTAGCTGCAGAAAGTCCTTGTGCGAAGCTTTCACTTTGATTATAGCCTCGCTTTTTTTGTTTGTCAGGGTGCAAAGGAACAGGTATAATTACATCAACATTGGCTAAATAGTTTATTTTCGACAATTCATGTCCGTAAATGGCACCAATAAGTTCTCCGATTTCTTTTTTTCCTTTGTATTTAAAACGATGCATGAGTTGTTGAACACGGTTTCCTTTGTGAAAGTATAAAAAAGCACCTGCTTTTTCGATGGGCACCCTGCCCCAAAAAAATTTTTCAATTGGATTTTCAACCTGCAGGTGAAAATTAGTGTAAGGCAATTTAACCTTACAATAATTACAGATAAGATTTTCATGCTTATAAAGCGGCTTGCCACAAGCATTGCAAATTTCTGGAAATACCAACGATAGTAAGTCTTCTAAATAGTTTATCATATACTAAAATTGATCATCCAAAGTATAATAAATTACAGGCATTACGGTTGCAATTTGAAGCTACCAATAGGTAGGTTTTCAAACAAAATAGGTTTAAAAATTTATTTTTGTTGCACAAAAGATAAAATTTAATGATATAAATTGCTAATTTAGCGTTAATTTATATTGTAGTATTGAATAATTAAAATTAATTTCGCTGCAATTATTAATTTGTAACAAATAAAATCTAATATATATATGGAAAATCAAGGTAAATCAGGAAACAAAATCTTTATAGTTATTTCGGCTATATTGTTTTTGTTATCATCCTTCTTGGGTTGGAAACTGTACAACACAAGCAATGAAAAAGAAACAGTTTATGTAGAAAAAGTTAAAATAGAGACTGACTTTGCTGCAGTAAAATCGGATTTTGAGGAAGTTAAAAAAGCATACGATGAATTGAGTACAGATAACAAGCAATTGCAATCTGAATTAGACTCTAAAAAAGAAGAATTAGAGGACTTAGGTATTCAATTGGAAAAATATAAGGGCGATGCATCAATGGTTAAAAAGTTGAAGCGTGAATTAGAAACTATTCGTGGTTTAATTAAGAGTTATTTACACGAAATAGATTCTTTGCAACAAGCTAACATCGGTTTAACAAATGAAAATACTAAGGTTAAATCTGATTTAAGAACAGAGCAGGGAAGAAGTGAGCAATTGGTGAGTGAGAAAAATTCATTGAATCAAAAAATTGATATGGGCGCTAAGTTAAAAGCATATCAATTATTTGCAGATGCTGTAAAAGTTAAAGGCTCAGATAAAGAATCAACAACCACTAAGGCTAAGAGAGCAGATAGAGTTAGAGCTTGTTTTACATTAAGTGAAAACAAATTGGCTAAAAAAGAAAATAAAGTTGTTTATATGAAGATTACTGCACCTGGTGAAGAAGTATTGGTGACAAGCACTGACGAGAATAACACCTTTACAAGTAATGGTGAAAAGCAGTTTTATAGTGCAAAAAAAGATATCTTTTATGAGCAAGAATCTAAAGAAATGTGTTTAGCATTTACCAAAAAAGATAATGTAGATTTTAAGCAAGGTAAGTATAAAGTTGAAATTTTTGTTGATGGCGTAAGCATTGGAATCACAAATTTTGATTTAAAATAAGTTTATTTAAAAGGCAAAAAAAAATCCGAAGCACTGATTCGGATTTTTTTTGTGATTTACTTGCAAACTTTAGTATCAAGATGTCTTGATGTTAGCTATTTAAAATGAGTAATGCATTAAATGTTAAACCTACTTAAAAATGGAAATTTCATTTTCTTTTGATTCGATTTGGTGCATATAAAATTGTTAGCTTCAACCTAAAAATTGAATGTCCGAATTTAACATACACTAATTAAGGATGAAATTAAAGTATTATTTAATCATACTCTGCATAAGCATTTCTGCTACTGCATTTTCTCAAAATGTAAAATATTTAGTGAAGCTAACTGAAAAACCATTTCGGTTTGAAGTTTTTAAGGAAGGGGAACCTAAACCTCTGTTAGTAATTGATAAAGGCATAACCCTGCAGCATTTTAAAAACAATACCATTAAAGCCAGATCTCCTTATTTTGTTTGGACAAAAGGTAAATCAGATAAAAAACAAGTTGTTAATAGAGCTATCGAAACGTTTAAATCAGATTCGCTTCATATTTTAGTTTTATTAAACGATAAGAATGATAGCTTATTTAAATTTCAATATAAATTAACTGATAATAAACTTGATATTAAAATAGCAGAAATTAATCCTCCAAAAGAAGATGACAAACATCATTCGCGTATTGGTGTGAATTTTTCTTCATTACCGGATGATAGCTATTTAGGCATGGGCATGCGCTTTAACCAAGTAAATCACAAAGGAACTGTTGTTACAACCTGGTGCAGAGAAGTGGGTTATGATTTGCCTTTGGTGTCGCAAAATGGTTCTTCTGAGGGGCAAGATATTACGTATTATCCAGTTCCCTTTTTTCTGAATTTAAAAGGCTACGGGTTTTTGCTCAACAGTTTTTATTTTAGTGAATTCGATTTCGCCAAAACAAATCCGGAAGCGCTAAAAATTACCAACTACAGCCATACGTTTGATGCTACATTATTTCTTTCAGAAAATCCACTTGAAATAATTGGCAATTATCAAAAAGCCACCGGTAATTATACAA
>JBILPB010000009.1:0-50092 GCA_044374175.1 Bacteroidia bacterium
TGGTAAACTTATTAAAGTATATAAATTTAGAACCATGCATCCATTTTCTGAGTACTTGCACGATCATATCCTTAAATTAAATGGATATGCCGAGTCGGGCAAGCCTAAAAACGATTTTAGACTTACGCCATGGGGTAAAATATTTAGAAAATATTGGATAGATGAATTGCCTCAACTTATTAACGTAATTAAGGGAGATATGAAATTGGTAGGTATAAGACCAATAAGCCAGCGTTACCTAAAAGATATTCCTGATGACTTAAAAAAATTAAGATTAAAGCATAAACCAGGCTGCATTCCTCCGTATGTTTCATTAAATAGAAAAAGTTCTTTAGAAGAAGTTTTACAAGCAGAAAGAGACTACTTGATACTTAAGGAAAAAAATCCTTACACCACAGATTTAAAATTCTTTTTTACGGCAATTTTCAACATTGTGGTTAAGCGAAAAAGGAGTGCTTAATTTGATTAGTTAATAATTAGGTATTTTTTTAGTACAACTATAAAAGAATTATACTTAAAGTTTTTCCATTAGCAACTTGTATAATTCTATCATGGACTTGATGTCGTCTTTATTTACTTTTTCGTTTGGGCTGTGCACATCAGATTCCGCTGCGCCAACAAAGCACCAGTCAATAGGGTAGGGGGCACGATGCAAAGTATTTCCATCGCTACCACCACTTGATTCTACTTCTAACTGGTAATGCATTTTACTTTCTTTTACGATATCAATAATTCTGTTTACATATTTCCTTCGTGGTAAACCACTGTCGCGCATTGAAATTACGCATCCTTGGCCATGTAAAACACCTTCTGTAACCCAAGTAATATCTGAGATTAAGGCTTGAGATACATTATATTTTTCGTACATTAATTTGGCTAAATATTCTACACTACCGCCACCTGATTCTTCCCAACAGCTAAAGCAAATCATACCGTTTTCGAGTGTTTCGGCTACTTTGAGTGCATTAAAAACACCTAATCTGTTATCCATATAACAGCATTGTACAAAATTATCATCTTCAATCCATTCGGGTTGAAAAGTAAGCATAGTGCCTCTTTCAATTTCTCTATCAAATTCATAGGTTAAATCACCATCTTCATCAACTTGAAGGGTACAATTTATTTCGCCATGGTTATCTTTTCCGATTAATTTATAGCCGCTTTCTGTTTTTGGGCCACCAATTTTTACCAATTGATTATGATATCTTACAGTAAAACCTATAGAATCTATGTGCGCATAAATGGCTGTTTTAGGTTTGCCAAATACCAGTACAATACAATCTTGAAATCCTTCTCCAGAGAGTATTTCAGGTTGAACTTTCCATTGCGATTTGTTAGTATTGATGTAATTTAAAAGAAAATCAGTCATGGCCACTTCATTTCCAGAGGGCGCATGAATACGGCACATTTGTTTAAGTAATTCGAAAGTCATAAAATAAAATTAGCATTTTGTTTAAGGTTAAACAAAAGCATTAAAAAAGGTAAGATTAGTGAATACCTAACACATGGAAAAGCTTATCAATTTGGCTATTCCATAAGTTTTTAGTGGATTCGATACTGCTTTCGTCTTCGCAAAAATCGGTGATGATAAGCGCTAAATCGCCAGTGATTTCATCTGTTTCGACTCTAAATTCGAAATAAATTGCTTCGGGCATATCTAACCAGCGGAACCTAATATGATGGTCTTCGCGCGCTGAGAGTACTTTTGCTGCCTGTTGCGTACCATCCCATTCAAAAACCATGATATCGCCTTTTTCATTTACCTTGTCGGCAAACCATTCAGATAAACCTGAACTTGAGCTGAGGTAACTGAATAAGATGTGTTTAGCAGAATGTACAGGATACTCAATTTCTACTTTTTTGTATTTAGCTCTGATGGCCAAGTTTCTTTGCGAAGCAGCAGCATCATTGGTAGATTTTTTTAATATTGGTTTAGTAACCGGTTTTAACGGGGCATCATTTTTAGGAGCCGCTGTTACCACCTTATTTTCAGCCTTTGTAGGCTTGGTGCCAACTTTGGGTGCTACTGTTTTTGCCTTAACAGGCTCAACTGCTTTTGCACTACTTTTTTTCACTGCTTTAACGGGTTTTGTATTCACAGTGGGTGTATTTTTTACATTTTTAATTGGCGTTTTAACCTTTGAAACAGCCTTTTTTTGCTTATTGTTTACAACTTTAATATTCTTTTTTGGTTTAGGTTTGGCTGCTACAAGTACCTTCTTTTTTACAGGTTTTGCAAGCACTTTTTTTGCAGCAGCTTTCTTTTTAGCAGCAGGCTTTACAGCGGGTTTTGCTTTTTTAGCTAGAGCAGGTTTTGCCTTTTTAGCCACAGTTTTTTTAACGGCAGCTTTTTGTTTTACAGCAGCTTTTTTAGGTGCTGACTTTTTAGATGATGATTTTGTAGCCATAATATTTTACTATTTTCGCCTTGAAATTATTTTGCAATGTAGGATAATTTTTTGAATCTTAAAATTTTTTTTATAAAATGGCATTAATCCACAGTTTTGAATCGTCTGGCAACCTATTATTTAAGTATAGAGGTCAATTTCCAGTTTTATTGTTTTTATTTTGCATTCCTTATGTATATGCAACAAATTACATAGAAATAGGCTTGTCCTCGCAGCGCATACTGTTATTCATAGGTATTGCTTTTTGTTTGTTGGGTTTTTTGATTAGAGCCATAACCATTGGAACTACACCTAAGGGTACATCGGGAAGAAATACCGAGAAACAAATTGCTGAGCAGTTGAACACCGTTGGTATTTACTCGGTTTTAAGACATCCTTTATATGTAGGTAATTATTTTATGTGGGCAGGTATTGTGGTTTATACCATGAATCTTAGTTTTTTCATGATATTTTCATTGGCATATTGGCTGTATTACGAAAGAATTATGTTTGCAGAAGAAAGATTTTTAGAGAAAAAATTTGGTGAAACCTATTTGAACTGGTCTTTAAATGTACCTGCATTTATTCCAAGTTTTGCTAAATATCAAAAGAGCACCGTTTCATTTTCACCAAAAGCAGTATTTAGAAGAGAATATTCAGGTGTATTAGCTACAGTGATTGGGTTTGTTTATATTCAGTTTTTAAGAAATTTCTTCGCTATGCAAAAGGTGTTTATTTCTACTAATTTTATTACTGTGTTGATTATAACTGCTGCTGCTGCTTTGCTACTGAGATCGTTAAAGCATTATACTGGAGTTTTGAGTGAAGAGGAGAAGGATTAAGGTTTGCTTGGATTTTAGATTTTAGATTTTTGGATATGAGATTTTAGATTTTTGGATATGAGATTTTAGACTGCTGGACATTAGATTTTAGAATTTAGATTTTAGATTTTTGGATATGAGATTTTAGACTGCTGGACATGAGATTTTAGAATTTAGATTTTTGGATTTTAGATTTCTGGACATGAGATTTTAGAATTTAGACTTTAGAATTTAGATTTTTGGATTTTAGATTTTAGATTTTTAGATTTTAGACTGCTGGACATGAGATTTTAGAATTTAGACTTTAGAATTTAGATTTTTAGAATTTAGATTTTTGGACTTTAGATTTCTGGATATGAGATTTTAGACTTCTGGACATGAGATTTTAGAATTTAGAATTTAGAATTTAGAATTTAGATTTTTGGATTTTAGATTTTTGGATTTTAGATTTCTGGACATTAGATTTTAGATTTTTGGATTTTAGATTTCTGGACATTAGATTTTAGATTTTAGAATTTAGAATTTTGGACTTTAGATTTCTGGATATGAGATTTTAGACTGCTGGACATGAGATTTTAGACTTTAGACTTTAGAATTTAGATTTTTAGAATTTAGATTTTTGGATTTTAGATTTCTGGATATGAGATTTTAGACTGCTGGACATGAGATTTTAGAATTTAGAATTTAGATTTTTGGATTTTAGATTTTAGATTTTTGGATTTTAGATTTCTGGACATTAGATTTTAGAATTTAGACTTTAGAATTTAGATTTTTGGATTTTAGATTTCTGGACATGAGATTTTAGACTTCTGGACATGAGATTTTAGATTTTAGATTTCTGGACATTAGATTTTAGATTTTAGAATTTAGAATTTTGGACTTTAGATTTCTGGATATGAGATTTTAGACTGCTGGACATGAGATTTTAGAATTTAGAATTTAGATTTTTGGATTTTAGATTTCTGGAAATTAGATTTTAGATTTTAGAATTTAGAATTTAGATTTTTGGATTTTAGATTTCTGGACATTAGATTTTAGAATTTATTAATATTAGGGTGCGCGTTGAAGAAAATGGAATTCTTAAAGGCGTTACTGGATTTGTTAGTTCTCACCACAATCAGAGTTATTACATTGATTTTTATTTAAAAGACCATTTTGAATGTAAAATTATAAAGGAGTTTGTTCCTTAGAAATGAAATGTATAAGATCAAAAGCTATTCATATTGCATATACCTAAGGTAGTAAAAATGGATGCTAAAAATATTGGTTTATTTATTAAAACTTAAGGCAGCTGCTTTAAGTTTTTTTTCTTTACAGGGAACCATATTAGCTTTGAATTACACCTATACTGCAAAAGGGATGGTAACAGGCTGCCGTGCAGCGTGAACAGCCCGGCCATACCGATCCGAAGTTTCGGGACGGTATGGATTTGCCCAAGAAAAATGTTTTGAACTGAAATAACTAAGTTAGTGAAGACATCAACTTTTGGTGATTTAAGAAAAGTATGTGGATGCGCGGAATTTCTTTTTATGATTTAAATCATGTTTTGGTCTGACTAAGGTCATAATTTACCTTTTTGGGAGGTATTAGTTTTACAACGTTAAAAAAATGAAAATCTTATGAGTGTAATGTTTGTATTAATTGGATTTAGTTTGCTAGTGGCCTTGGGCTTTTTGATAGCATTTTTGTGGTCGGTAAAGAAAGGACAATATGATGATGATTACACGCCATCAGTAAGAATTTTATTCGACTCGAACAAGCCAGCAACTCATCCTGAGCCAGCGAGTGACACTCAGCAAATTCATTAATCAATCAATCTAATAGCTAATCAAAATCTAATTAATTTTTATGGAACAAGAAAAGTTTTATTACGACAACAAAATAGTGAAGCAATTTGCCTATGCCACTATCTTTTGGGGTTTAATAGGCATGACCGTAGGTTTGCTCGTTGCGCTGCAATTTGTATTTCCTTCGTTAAGTTTTAATTTCGCTCCTACTACGTTTGGTAGGATTCGACCAGTGCATACCAATGCAGTAATTTTTGCCTTTGTTGGTAATGGTATTTTTACGGGTGTTTATTATTCGTTACAACGTTTGTGCAAAGCACGTATGTTTAATGATACGATGAGCAAAATCCATTTTTGGGGATGGCAAGGCATTATAGTAGCCGCAGCTTTAACCTTGTTTGCAGGTTTTACAACAGGTAAGGAATACGCAGAATTAGAGTGGCCTATTGATATTGCCATTGCTTTAATCTGGGTAATTTTTGGATGGAACATGTTTGGTACTATTTTGAAAAGAAGAGAACGCCATTTATATGTAGCCATTTGGTTTTATATAGCCACTTTTGTAACCGTTGCGGTATTGCATATTGTAAACTCATTTGAGGTGCCAGTATCTTTATTTAAAAGTTACAGTTTGTACGCTGGTGTGCAGGATGCTTTAGTGCAGTGGTGGTATGGGCATAATGCGGTGGCGTTTTTCTTAACCACACCTTATTTAGGTTTGATGTATTATTTTGTGCCAAAAGCTGCTGAAAGACCAGTTTATAGTTATCGTTTAAGTATTATCCATTTTTGGGCCTTGATTTTCTTATACATTTGGGCTGGTCCGCATCACTTGTTATATACTGCTTTGCCTGATTGGGCGCAATCTTTGGGTGTTGTGTTTTCTGTTATGCTTATTGCTCCATCTTGGGGTGGTATGATCAACGGTTTACTTACCTTAAGAGGTGCTTGGGATAAAGTAAGAGAAAGTGTTGTATTGAAATTTATGGTGGTAGCTGTTACTGCTTATGGTATGGCTACTTTTGAAGGTCCTATGTTATCTCTAAAAAATGTAAATGCAATTGCGCATTTTACGGATTGGATTGTAGCGCATGTGCATATTGGGGCTTTAGGTTGGAATGGATTTTTAACCTTTGGTATGTTGTATTGGTTGTATCCAAAACTTTTTGGAAAAGAGTTGTATTCTAAAAAATTAGCGAACTTCCATTTTTGGATTGGCACCTTAGGTATTTTGTTTTATGCAATTCCAATGTATTGGGCAGGTTTTACACAAAGTTTAATGTGGAAACAATTTACACCAGAAGGATTCTTAAAATATCCTAACTTTTTAGAAACAGTAACGCAATTGATCCCGTTGTATGCTTTACGTTCATTGGGTGGATTGCTTTATTTGATTGGATTTATTGTAATGATTTACAATTTAATTAAGACTGCGAAATCTGGACATGATGTTGTTGATGAAGAAGCATTTGCAGCGCCTTTAGCTAAGGAATACCAAGCGCATTCAAAAGACCATTGGCACAGAGTTATTGAGCGTAAGCCAATTCAAATGTTGGTGTTAAGTTTGGTGGTGATATTGATTGGTGGCGCTATAGAGATGATTCCAACCTTTATGATTGAATCAAATATACCAACGATAGCCAGTGTTAAACCATATACACCGCTTGAATTGCAAGGGAGAGATCTTTATATTAGAGAGGGATGTTACACTTGTCATTCGCAAATGATTAGACCTTTCCGCTCAGAAACAGAACGCTACGGTGAGTATTCAAAAGCAGGCGAATTTATTTATGATCATCCGTTCCAATGGGGTTCAAAAAGAACAGGACCAGATTTGGCTCGCGAAGGAGGAAAATATCCAGATTCATGGCACTTTAACCACATGGAAGAGCCAACAAGTATGTCGCCAGGTTCTATTATGCCAAACTATCCATGGTTAATAGAAGATGAATTGGATATTGCTTCTACCCCTGCAAAAATAAGAGCCATGCAAACGCTTGGTGTTCCTTACCCAGCTGGATTTGATGCGGTAGCTGTAAACAATTTAAACGAGCAGGCAAATAAAATTGCAGCAGGTTTAAAGAAAGATGGTATTGAGGTGAAAAGCGATAGAGAAATTATTGCTTTGATAGCCTATTTGCAGCGTTTGGGAATAGACATTAAGGGAAATAAAACAGCACAGAACTAATTATAAAAACACGTAACTATGAAATTCAAAAACTATTTAGAAACCATTGCGGGAATTGAGATATTTCCGATGATTTCGCTACTTGTATTTGTAGTCTTTTTTGTGGCGTTGATATTTTTTGTGGTCAAAGCTGATAAAAACTACATCAACCACATGCAACAAATTCCTTTTGATAAAGAACAATAAAATACTTCTTATATGAACTTAATAAAATCAAAAATAGCAAAATACTTAATGAGCTTAACGCTTGTTATTGCAGGAGTAAGTAACTCATTTGCTGGAGCTGTTGCACCTGTTGACAACAGCAAAAATTTAATGAATAACGTTTTGTTTTGGGTATTGCTTAGTGTGATACTGATATTGCTATTCTTTATTACCTCAGTTAGTAAGGTATTAAAGAATATTACAGAAACAGACATTAAAAAAACGAAATCAGAAACAAAAATTAATTCTACAGTAGTTGGATTAGTTTTATTATTAGGAAGTTTGTTTTCTGCAGGTGTTTTAAAAGCGCAAGAGGCAGCAGCAGCAGCAGCAGCGCCAGTAACTGAAGGCTTTTTTAAATCTGAATATGCTGGCTTAGGTGCAGGTGTATTTTACATTATGGTAACTGCTATTGTTACTGAATTGTTTGTCCTATTTATTTTGCTTATTGTTTTAAGAAAAATGCTTAGAATATTAGGTATGGTAAGTGATTTAGCGCCAGAAGATGAAAAGCCTTTGTTTGACTTTGCTAAAATTTCTACTACTTTAAATGATGCCATTCCCTTAGAAAGAGAAGCTGAGATTATGACTGATCATGAGTATGATGGTATTCGTGAGCTAGACAATAATTTACCGCCATGGTGGAAGTATGGTTTTTATCTTACTATTATCATAGGCATTGTTTATTTGTTTGATTATCATGTAACGCGTTCTTCTCCGCTTCAATTGGCAGAATATGAAAATGAATTGGCTGAAGCAGCCCTTGCAAAAGAGGAATATTTAAAAACGGTTGCTGATAAGGTGGATGAAAATAGTGTTACTGTGATGATTGCTGCTGCTGATGTTACTGCTGGTCAAACATTATACAAAGCTAATTGTGTTGCTTGTCATGGTCAAGCTGGTGAAGGTGGTGTGGGGCCGAATCTTACTGATGACTATTGGATTCATGGTGGTGGTATCAAGAATATCTTTAAAACCATAAAATATGGTGTTCCTGCAAAAGGGATGATATCTTGGCAAGCACAATTGAAGCCTGTTGATATGCAACAAATTTCGAGTTTTATTATGAGTTTGAAAGGTACAAAACCTGCTGGTGGAAAAGAACCCCAAGGTGATTTATTTGTTGAAGAAGGGCTTAAAACAGATTCAACCAAAACAGATACTAGTGCTGTAATTGCAGGATTGAAGAATAGTGTGTTAACGGCTACTGCTACTGAAGTAAAAAAATAGTAATAGTTTAATGTTTAAAACAACGGAATTGCTTTGCGTTGTTTTAAACATTTTAGCTATATTTTAACAGAAGGTTAAGGTACAAAAAAATTATGAATGATAGTCACGAAAAACCGGAACTAGATCAATCTTTTAGAGATTCGGTAGCGACAATAGGGGATGATGGCAAACGTGTTTGGATTAATCCTTTAAAACCTAAAGGTAAATTTTATAACTACCGTACCTGGTTTAGTTATTTTTGTTTGGTAGTTTTATTTGGATTGCCCTTTGTGAAATTGAATGGTCACCCGCTTTTGATGCTAAATGTATTGGAGCGTAAGTTCATTATTTTTGGGGTAGTATTTTGGCCGCAAGACTTTCCACTCTTTGGATTGGCCATGCTAACCTTTGTGGTGTTTATTGTATTGTTTACAGTAATTTTTGGACGTTTATTTTGTGGCTGGGCATGCCCACAAACCATTTTTATGGAAATGGTTTTTCGCAAAATAGAGTATTGGATTGAGGGTGATTTGGCCTATCAAAAAGCGCTGAATAAAATGCCTTGGAATGCAGAAAAAATTAGAAAGAAAGGAATAAAGTACTTTATCTTTTTTGCGATATCATTTTTGATAGCCAATACTTTTTTATCTTACCTCATTGGTATTGATGAGTTGTACAAGATTGTTACAGAGCCTTTGACAGAGCATGTTGGAGGTTTTATTTCTATTTTTGTTTTTACAGGGGTGTTTTTCTTTGTATTTAGTTATTTAAGAGAGCAAGCATGCATTGTTGTTTGTCCTTATGGACGTTTGCAAGGTGTATTATTAGATCGTAATTCAATTATAGTGGCCTACGATTACATGCGTGGTGAAAAGCGTGCTAAATTTAAAAAGAATGAAACACGCGCTGCAGGTGATTGTGTTGACTGTCATTTATGTGTTAAGGTTTGCCCCACAGGGATTGATATTAGAAACGGAACTCAATTAGAATGTATTAATTGTACTGCTTGCATTGATGCATGTGATCACATGATGGAAAGTGTTCATCTTCCAAAAGGTTTGATTAGATATTCTTCGGAGAATCAAATTGAAAAAAGATTACCTTTTAAATTAACTACAAGAATTGTTGCCTATAGTGGTGTTTTATTGGTTTTGTTGATTGGATTGTTTTCTGCATTATTATTTAGAAGTGATGTTGACACCACCGTATTACGCACTTCAGGCATGTTGTTTCAAGAGCAACCAGGTGGGAAAATCAGCAACTTGTATAACTTTAAAATAGTGAACAAAACCTTTGATGAAAAAAAGTTGACTTTTAAATTAGAAGATTTTGAAGGAACGTTTAAATTCATTGGAGATTCAGATTTAACCATTGAAGGAGAAGAATTAAGGGAAGGTGAATTCTTTTTAATTGTAGACAAAAAGAACATCAAAAAAAGAAGTAGTAAAATTAAAATTGGTGTTTACGAAAACGGTAAAAAAATAGAAACGGTGAAGACTAAATTTTTGGGAAAAAGTTTTTAATGATATTAATTAAATTAAATAAAAACGAGCTATGAGTTGGGGTACAAAAATTGCATTTTTATATTTATCATTTGCCACTATGATTGGCGTAATGGTTTATAAATCGGCCACACAAACAGTTGATTTGGTTGCACCGAATTATTATGAGCAAGAATTAAAATATCAAGATAAAATTGATGGTATAAATAATTTAAGTGCTGAGTCAAAGGCTATAATAATAACACAAGGTGAAAATAGTATTTCTTTCAATTTCTTAAAAGAAATGGGCGTGCCTCAAGGACATATTTTGTTTTTTAAACCAGATAATGCAAGTTCAGATTTTAAGACTGAAATAAAAACAGATGTTGATGGAATTCAAACCATTGATACCAAGGCTTTAACTAAAGGCACCTATTTAGTTAAAATTGATTGGAAAATAGGAGAGAAGAAATTTTTTAAAGAAGAACGATTAAGTATTAAATAAATAAAATTGTGCTTTATTATTTAACGGCAATAACTATTGGATTAATGGGAAGCCTGCATTGTATTGGCATGTGCGGTCCTATTGCTATGGCTGTTCCATTGAATGATGAAGGTAAAGCTTACAGATTTTTAGGTTCTTTTAATTATTTATTTGGGAAGGCAATAACCTATAGTTTGTTAGGTTTATTTTCTGGTGCTTTTGCTAAAATGCTTGTATTGACTGGGTTTCAGCGCTACATATCATTGCTTACAGGTGTGCTGATATTATCAATATTTATCTTGCAAAAAGTAGGTAATGGAAATTTAGGCTTAGCGCGTTTAAATTACCAATGGGTTGGATTATTAAAACAACAATTCAATAAATTTCTACAAGAAAAAAACTTAATATCGGCCTTTTTAATTGGTTTGATTAACGGTGTTTTGCCTTGTGGCTTAGTTTATATAGCGCTTGCTGGAGCGGTAGGAGCGGGTGGCTGGTGGCAAAGCATGCTTTATATGTTTTTATTTGGTTTAGCCAACATGCCTCTGATGTTTGTACTGATGATCTTTAAGAATAAATTGAGTTTATCTTTTAGAGGATTGTTTCAAAAAGCCATCCCCACTTTTACAGTTATTCTTGCAATGTTGCTTATCATTAGAGGTTTAAATTTGGGAATACCTTATTTTAGTCCTAAAGTAAAAACTGTTAAGGACAAAACAAATATTGAATGTTGCTCTAAACCAATTACAAAAAGCAAATAAAACTATTTCTTTTTATTGGCCATTACTTGCGCAGCATCGCTCAAGAATTTAACTTGTTCCTTGCTAGGTTCTGCACCTTGAGGATAACCTAAAGAACCTAACGTATTTAAATTTATAGCGTTGGTGCTATCAACTTTCTCGGTATACATTAACCAAACTGTTGGATATCCTCTTACACCTAAGGCTTGTTGCAATTCGGAATTTTGTTTGCTTAATTCTGGTGCTAAAGGCTTTGCTCTCGGGAAGTCGAGTTCTAATAAAATCACATTTTTACTAGCCCATTCAATAAACTCGGGTTTTGCAAACACATTGTTTTGTAGTTTTTTACACCATCCGCACCAATCGCTTCCTGTAAAGAAGGCAAAAATTGGTTTGTTTGTTTTAGCGGAAAGTTCATGAACTTCTTGCAAATTTGTATACCAAACTAAGCCGTTCTCTGCCTTTTTAGCTGTAGATTGACTAAATACATTTATATTAAAAACAAGTATGAGTGCAATAATTGAAGCGCAAATTTTTGACATTTGTAAAATATTTTTTTAGTATTTATTTTATAATTTTTAGAATTGATAATCAAATATAGGAAATTGAAATTGATTAGCACCAAAACATTACTGTTAAGTTTTGTTTATGGCCCAAGTACTTCTTTAATTTTTCCATATCCACTGCGGCTTAGCGTGATATTATCCCCGTTGTAAAGATTTTCAACTTTGTTAATCCATCATAATTTACTGCAAATTTTACATGAATATCTTTGATAAACCACAATGCATTGGATGCGGTAAAAGTTTGATTACAGATTTCTATTCCGAAATTTTAAATAAACTATGCAACGTTTAGTTCAAAGCACTTTTGGAAAGTTACTTTTTGGTATGATTGTATAGAAGAGGATAGTTTTTCTGTTAAAAGGGTTAGCAGTAAATGTAATCACGCTATTGATTTAAAAATTGATTCAACTACCCAAAACTGATTTATTAATCATAAAATTATATCTTTGATTAAACAAATAATTTTTGTGCGCGTTTCTTTTTATACAAGTTGGATTTTGTAATTAAAGATTATTCTGTTATTTGATTTACTTTGCTAACCTTTAAAATAAAAAAAATGAGAACATTGTTTTTTGTATCAATCATCATTTTCGTGAGTGCTTGCAGTTCCGAAAAGATGGATATGGCAGCATCAATGACCTCTGCTGAGTCGGCTGTAAAACATATTGGAAATAAAGAGTTCATTAATTTATTTGGTTTATATGCTAAAGATTTTGCAGCCAGTGAGCCCGAAGTTGACCGCGCGGAAAAATTAGGTAAAATAATTGATGCCGTTGGTGCAGTGCAGGAATTGACTTTGCTTGACACTTTACGTATTGAAAATACAGGCGAAGAAAGTAGCATTGTAATTAAATATAAAGTTAAGCATGCTAATACTACAACTACCGAAACTTATACTGTGATAAAGGAAGACGGAAAGTACTTATTGAGTGACGTAAATATTACAAATCAGTGATTTGTTCAGCACTTTTAAAGCAAAAATAAGCTGGATTGTATTTGTTGCTAAGGTGCTTCATTTTGAATTAATTTATCAAAATGTAATACTAAATTTTGTCCCTTTTTGCGATTCGATAGTAATATCACCATCTAATTGCTCTACCAAACTATGAATGATTTGTAACCCAAGTGTACTGGCCTCTTTAAGATCTGTTGGCACAACAAAACCAGCGCCATTATCTGAAACGGTAAGTAAAAATTTTTGTTTTTTGTTTTTGTGTAAATCGTTAAAAGACACATTTATGCGACCGTTTTTTTGATTTTTAAAAGCGTATTTTAGTGCATTAGAAATAATTTCATTTAAGATAAGCCCACAAGGAATAGCTTTATCAATATTCAGTTTATCCTTACTGATATGTACATCCAAATTTATTTTAATCTCTTTTTTTACTAGATAAGAATCTTTTATAGATTCTACCAATGCGGGGAAAAATTTACTGACAGGAATACTAGAGAAATTTTTTGAACGATAAAGTAAATCATGTAAAATGCCCATAGACTTGATCCTGGTAATACTTTCGCTAAATTTAGAATGGATAAAAGGATCTGTTAGAGTGTGCAATTGCAAATTCAGTAAACTTGAAATTATTTGAAGATTATTTTTTACACGATGATGTATTTCCTTCAATAACAATTCCTTTTGTTGTAGTGATTCAGCCAATTTTTCCTCCATTACTTTTCTTTGTAAAAAGGTAGGAATTTCGGCTTTGTTTTTAGTGATTTCAGTATGTTTTTTGAGGTAGCTTTGAATTTTATTGGGCGGTGCCATCACAAAAATACATTCCTTATCTCCTTTAGCTCTACAGCTTATTTCTACAGCGGTTAGTTTTATACCAAAACTATGTTCGCACCAACCACTTGAGTAGCCCGAATTCATAACACACACAGGCTCTGTAGTTTTTCTGCCAGCTTTTATCCAACTATCAGCTTCAAATGAGTATGGGTGCGAATAATGCAACACAAAATTTTGATCTGGTGTTGGATTGCTGCCGGGGCGCATTTTTACTTGGGCCCAACCAGTATATGCAAAATGAACAGGACCAGCCGAGAGCATTTCAATTGGATTGTTTAAATGCATTATTTTTTGAAAATTTCGTGCATCTTCTACACCAATTAAATGGGCTAAATCGAAAAGAATATTTTTACCAATGGAGAGTGATTCTTTTTCTCCTCTTTCGCTGTAATAGCTCATTATTCCCTCAAGAAATTCTATAGAGAGTGCTGATGCTCGCACTAATACATAACGTTGGTCAGATATTTTTACAGTTGCTATTTCTGGAGAAATTTTAAGTGAAGCGTGGTAATTACCAACTTTTTCTTCTGCCTGATCAAAAATCACTTTTAACTCTCTGGGAACAATAACTGTTTTAATTGATTTTTTATTGGAGGGAGCGACTTTTTTTAAAAGCGCTAGTTCACTTTTAAGCGATTTTAACTCTTTTTTGAGTTGAATTATTTGCTCCTTTTGACTCATATCAGCAAAAAGGGTTAATCTTTTTTCTTTTTACAATTCTTTTCGTATGCCTCTTGAGCATCTGGAGAATCCATTTTTATTGCTTTTTTTAAATCATCACAACATGTTTTATCACCGAGGTAACTTTTTACTAATCCACGTTGACAATAAGCTTCGGTATAGCTTTTGTTCATTTGAATAGCTTTATTGTAGTCAGCCATTGCAGCGGTGTAATCTTTTTTACCAAAATAAGCATTGCCTCTGTTGAAGAATACATAATCGGGCTGTGCCATTTTAAGTGCCTTGTTATAACATTCAATTGCTTTAACATATTGGCCTTTTACTAACAAGGCATTTCCATCAAAATATAAATTATAGAAATCATTACTCTGAGCCTTTAAGCCTTGGGTCAAAATAAATAATATACCAAACAAAAATATTTTTTTCATCTTTTCAAAAATACAAAATAAACTGAATTGACACACAAAAGAATGCATTTTTTTTCCTTTCGTTGTTTTTCAATATTGATAATTATCAATAGTTCTCATGTATTTTTACTTTTTAATAGGTCTGTTTTTATCAAAAATACATCAATCATACTTTTAAATAAGGTTTTAATATTATTGAATAATTAAAAAGTATATTAATAGAATGGCCGCCATTGTCATTATTATAAGCGCAATAAAGCCCATAATATTATTGTATTTGCTGTTAACATGGATGCCCATGATCGCTTTATTATTTGAAATATGTAGAATAATTGCAATTAAAACTGGTGCAGTTAAGCCATATAAAACTGCAGTATAAATAAGTGCTTTAATTGGAGATATGCCAATATAATTTAAGGATAATCCAAGTAATAATGAAATGGCAATGATGCTATAAAATCCTTTAGCTTGATGAAATTTTTTATCTAATCCTTGTTCAAGATTAAAGGTTTCTGCAAAAATATAAGACAAAGACCCACTCAGCACTGGAATGGCTATCAAACCTGTGCCAATAACACCAATAGCAAATAAAAGATAGGCAAAATTTCCTGCTAAAGGTTTTAAAGCTAAGGCAGCATCTTGGACCGTATTTATTTGATGCATTCCACTTTTGAATAGCACAGTGCCAGTAGTTAAAATAATAAAGTACATGACCAATCCACTGAAAGCCATTCCGAAATCTACATCGTTATTTATTTCACGAATTATCTTTTTATTCACCAAAAGATGTTTTTTTTTATGTCTCATTTCTTCAACTTCTACTGAAGCTTGCCAAAAAAACAAGTAAGGTGAAATGGTGGTGCCTAGAATCCCAACAACAATTAAAATAAAATCCTTGTCAAATTGAATGTGCGGAATAAAAGTGGCCTTCACTATTTCTTTAAAATCTTGATGGTAAAGGAAAGGAACAATAAAATAAACCAACATCACAATGCATAAATACTTTAGGATGGCTGCCATTTTTGCATATGGAAGGTAAATAATTAAGCCTAATAAAAGTACGGTAAAAAAAACAGAAAAAAATGTGGCATCAATGGAAGGAAAAAGTAAATTTCCAACTGCTCCCATAGCAGCAATATCGGCACCAATATTCATAATTATTGCAGGAAAACTAAACAGCAACATGGTATATAATAATGGTTTTGGATAATGTTTTTTTAAGGTGCCCGTTAAGCCTTGATTGGTAACAAGTCCTATTTTTGCACACATTTGTTGTATGGCAGCCATAAGAGGAAAGGCGATAATTGAAGTCCACAAGGTGGAAAGACCAAAAGCAGCACCTGCCTGTGAATAGGTTGCTATACCTGAAGGGTCATCATCGCTAGCACCAGTTACTAAACCGGGGCCGAGTAGTTTCCAAAAACGTAATAGTTTATTTGATTTTTGTTTTTTATCTGATTTCATTTATTTCAAACTCAAGCGCTCCGAATTTTTCCGAAGGTACAAATTTGCTTTAACATTTTTGCGTCCAAAAAATAAAATTCTTCAATGATTTTATTTATGAATTTGATAATGCTCCTGACGATCTCTATGGTGCATTAATAATTTTAATTTTAAATAGTCAATGATAATTCCAATAATCAGGATAATGCCAGCAATTGCTAATATATAAAGCTTTAACGAAGTGTAAAATATACCTCCTAAAAGACCACCAAAAAAGAAAAAACTAATAATGGTTAGACGTAATTTTATGGACGAATAGAGTTTAACTTTTTGTTCGTTTTTTGTATAAAAAAATAGTTGTGATAATTCGATCCCAAGATCTGTAAAAAGGCCTGTTAAATGAGTGGTACGCACTGTAGCATTTGAAATTGTAGTAACCAATGAGTTTTGCATACCCATTGCAAACAGCAATGAAAATGCTAATAGATTTGGGTTTTTTGATATTAAAAATTGTCCAAAGATGGCAATAGAAAATAAAATAACACTTTCTATAATTATTGGAATGATGTAAATTAATTTGTCATTAATTCTTGTAACCATTTCAACAATAACATTTGAAATGAAGGACCCTAAAAAGAAGAAGAAAATATAGAGGAAAAATATAAAGCCTTCCCAAAAATTAAATTTAAAAATTTCGTCCACAAAGAAAGCAAAATGGCCAGTTACATTGGTTGTTAGGCGCTGTACAGATAGGAAACCTGCCACATTTACAATGCCAGCCACAAAGGATAGTACCGAGGCAATTCTTAAGTTGTGTTTTAAAGTTCTTGACTTTCCTTTGTGTCGAAACATTTTTTTTGTTTCATTTAAAGCCGATCATTTTTACAAATTGGGTGAACACCTTATTAAATAATAGTATGAATTCGATCCTACTAAATATTCAAATTTAAATGCATTTTATTCTGAAATACAAACTGGAATATGTTTCACCTCAAAATTGACCGAGTTAGCTATAAAACACTTTTTATTTGCTTTAGCATGCAATTCGTTTGCCTTTTCAATCATATTGGCATGTTGTACTTTTACAATAGGTTTTAAAGTGACCTCAGAAAAACTTCCACCACCATCTTCTTGTTGTGTTAAAACACCAGTTGGATGATCAGTGTATGAAGTTACTATTACACCGGCATCGGCACATAAATGTAAATACCATAGCATGTGACAAGTAGATAAAGATGCCAACAAAAAGTCTTCAGGATTATGTTTTGTTGCATCGCCTAAAAAGGGAGTATCAGAAGATGCTAAAATAGGTACTTTGTTTTCAACTTCTATGGTGTGGCTTCTTTCGTATTTTGTGTAATGGTCAGTTCCTGTTCCCTTATTACCAGTCCAAGTAACTTTAAGTTGATAATGATGTTGTTTAGGCATTGCAGCAAAAATTATTTTTTATTTTTATCTACATTCATCATCATCACCGCCATCATTTCTTCAATGGAGCGCTTCATGCCTTCGGTAGAGCCATCCAAGAAAATTACATTGCCTTTGCCATTTTCTGCAAAATGTTTAATGGCTTCTGTCCACATGGTGAACAGGATAACTGAAGTATCCATATTGGCTTGTTCCATTTCTTTTGCTGCCTGCGACATACCTTTTGCTACTTGCTCTCTAAAAAGCGCAACACCATGACCTCTTAGTTGAGCAGCTTGTCTTTCGGCCTCGGCAGCTATTTTTATAGCATTTCCTTCGGCTTCAGCGGCTTTGGTTTTAGTAATTAATAATGCTTGACCTTCATTTTCAGCAGCTGCTTTTAAATTGTTGGAAGCCACTACCTGGGCCATACTACGCATAATAGCTTCATCAAAAGTAATATCATTTAATTGTAAATCAATGAGGTGATAACCCCAGCTTTCAAGCGTATTGTCGATTTGAGATTTTACATCTTCAACAATTTCATTACGCAGGGATAATACTTCTGATTGTTTTTTAGTTGCCACAAATCCTCTGATACTGCCTTCAACAGTGCGCACTAAGGCTTGCATTAAATTTTTATCATCAATAAATTTAAAGGCTACATTTTTAATAATTTCCTCATTTTGATTAATAACTGCATATAAAAGCATGGCTTTAAAATATACATTGGCCTGATCAAGCGTAGTGGCCTGAAATTCTAACTCTACAGAACGATTTTGAATAGAGATTCTTTTATAAATGGCTTCAATAAAAGGAATTTTAAAATTAAGCCCCGGTGTTAACATGCGTCTGTATTTTCCAAATACGGTTGTAACGGCAATGGAGCCTTGTTGCACACTTGTTAATGATGTAAAAATAGTGAGTGCTATCAATACAATAATAAAGATGGAGAATGGAAATGCCATGGTAAATAAAATTAGATTTAAGACGAATTTACAATTTTTTTGAATAGTATATTGTAATTATCATAAAAGTAATCAAATGGTTTAATTCAATTGTAAAAAAATAGTCATAAAAAAAGGAGATTAGCGTAAATCTAATCTCCTTTAATCATATAAATTAGACCTTATTTATTAATCACAAATTTATGTGTTGTATTTGTGTTGTTTTGGGTAAGTGTAATAAAATAAACACCCGAATTTAAGTCCTGACAAGGGATAGAAACAGTGGAATTGTTCAGAGAAGCTTTAACGTTTATCTGTTTTCCAGTAATATCGTAAAGATTTATTAAATCGGTGTTTTTAAGGTTGGTAATCTGCAATTCAAATTGATTGTTATTACTTGGGAACTGTATTGAAGCCTCATCATCAGCCAAATTATTAATACTTGTTGGTCCAATAACAGTACAGTCATTTAAAACATTGCGTGTAAGTCCTTCATTGCAGAGCATCATATTCGACATCCATAAATCGTTAAATAGGCACGGATGGAATTGACCAGCAGTAGTTGGTGTACCTATTGCTTTAAAATTGAAGCTAATATTTCCTGCTCCATTCACAAAGCTAACTGCGTAGTTGTTATTCCCTTGAGTTAAAAATAAAGTATCTCCTTGACTTAATGTGTCGTTTGTATTAAAAATTACAGCAATATCCTGCACAGAATCTACAATGGCAACATATTGAATACCACTCACACCAAGCAGTATAATGTTCATGTTAAAATCTGCTTGACCTGGTGCACAAGAGAATGCATATTTAGTTAGGTAACTAATTGACATATCTACTGGAGTGCCAACCGTCTAGTTTTGGGCTTTAGCGTTAAGGTTAAATAAAATACTCAATGCAAATGCAATTGTAATAGCGTAATTTTTTTTCATGTGTTATGGTTTAGAATGTTAAAATAATGTTGCAAATGTAGTAATTTGTTTAAAATTTTATTCATTAGCATGTATGCTCCATTTGTTTTAAGACATCGTTAAATTATTAAAATAAAATCAAATACAGCATGGCATTTATGAAGTATGTTTTGCTAAATTGCTTAAAAATTGTAGCTTTGCGGCTGAAATTTTTGAACTTAAATGTTCAGTAATTGTTTAATGAAAAACATAAATTATGGCTATTAAAATTACAGATGAGTGCATTAATTGTGGGGCTTGCGAACCTGAATGTCCAAATAATGCAATTTATGAAGGAGGAAACGAGTGGCGTTTTGCTGATGGAACTGGTTTAAAAGGAGATTTTACTACTTTAAAGGGTGAAGGTATGAATGCCGATGAAGCTCAGGTGCCGGTGGCTATGGATGTTTATTATATTGTAAGTGATAAGTGCACTGAGTGTGTTGGCTTTCATGATGAACCACAATGCGCTGCAGTTTGTCCTGTTGATTGCTGCATAGATGATGAAAATCACAGAGAATCAAAAGATGAATTGTTAGCTAAAAAGACTTTTATGCATTTGTAATGTTAAATCTATTCCATAAAAATATATGTAAAAAGAGAGCCTTGTGTTCTCTTTTTGCGTTTTTATTGGGCTTGTTGAGCTTTGAGGATTTGCACGCCCAACAGTTTACAGAATGTTTTAATTATGAGGTGGGGAGTGTTAATCGTTATAAGCAAATACATCACCTTTTTACTTCTGATTATATTTATGATGAATTGAATCAGAAAGGAAGTGGTGTTATTTGGAATTTACATGAATCTGAAATTGTTTATAGCTCTTCAGATTTAATTCAAGAAATTGTTCCTGCAACCATGGTTTTTGGATACAACAATTTTGTAGCAGCCAATGTGGTAAAGAAGTTTGGAACGGAGTATCCACAATTTTTATTGCAAGATTCAAGTGGTATTAGATTGGTAGGCATCATGAGAGATCAAGTAGAAAAGTATATTGATAAAAAAACGCTGATCAATTATCCACACGGGCTTTTTGAATGTAGTATTGATAGTTTTGAAATTGATAGTTTACATGATTTTTTTGGAGATTGGATTACAGAAATTAAAGGAATCACGCAAAATTGTTTTGATGCCGAGGGCGAAATTCATTTTAGTTCAGGTTTGATAGTTCCTGCTTTTCGTTATACTAGAATTGATACAATGAGGTATTTAATTGGAGGTGGAACAGGTATGCAAATTGACATGGAAACATACTGGTATGAAAGCAATTGCAATTTGAAAGCACCAATCATATTTGCAAAAGGTTACCAAGGAGCAAATGGATATCAAAATTATAGTTTTATTTATGTGCTAAAAGAATATGCCCTAGGTATAAAAGATGATTTAACGGAAAACAAATCATCCTTCAACTTTAAAATGAATGGTGAAGAAATATTGCTCAACAGTACCAGTAATATTGCTCTAACAATTGCTTTGATTGATTTAACGGGTAGAACAATTTCAGAGAAAGACATAGCACCTTTTCAAACAAACATCTCAATCTCTACAGATCAAATAGGAAGTGGAATTTATTTTTTGAAAAGTTCCAATGGCGATAATTATAAAATTTCAATAGTGCAATAATGCTTTTTTATGAATAGATTATTTTATGTGTTTTTACTTTTACCTGTTTATGCAAGCGGCTTTGCCCAAGCAGATTTGGATAATTATTTAAAAATAGTTCAAGATTCATTAAAGCCATTGAGCCAGGTTATTTTGGATGCCAAAAAAACGGAAGAAGAAAGGCTTTCGGCCAATAGTAATTTTAGTAGTATTTTAAAACGCTGTCTTCAAAAAGAAGGTTCTCAAAACTTCATTTTTGATTCTTTAAACTCAATAGCAAGGCTTGAACCAGACGATAAAAGTTTTGTAATTTTTAACTGGGAAATGCCACACACTGATGGAACATTTACATATTATGCTTTTGTATTGCATAAAAACAATACAACTAAAAGCTATCAACTTACCGAATTGATTGATGTTTCAGCAAGTATTAAAAGACCAGAAACAGCCTTGCTTAAGGCCAATAATTGGTATGGTGCGCATTACTACAAAATAATTAAAGTAAAACGAAAAAAAGTAACCTATTACTGTTTATTAGGTGCCGATTGGAATGACCGATTATCAAAAAAAAAATTGATGGAGGTGTTGAGTTTTGAAAAGGATGGCAGTTTAAAGTTTGGTGCACCCATTATCAACTACAATAAAATTACGCTTCATCGTTTAATTTTTGAATACAGCAGCAATGTAAGTATGTCGTTAAATTATGATGAAAACAGTAGTCGTATTATTTTTGATCATTTAAGCCCTATCAAAGAAGAATTGAAAGGGCAATATCAATTTTATGCGCCCGATTTAAGTTATGATGCCTTAAAATTTAAAAAAGGGAAATGGCAGCACTTTGAAAATATAGATGCGAGGAATACCAAGTAGAGAGGAGTTTGAAAGTTTGAAAGTTTGAAAGTAGAAAGTAGAAAGTTTGAAAGTTGAAAGTTGAAAGTGAAAAGTTTGAAAGTTGAAAGTGAAAAGTTTGAAAGTTGAAAGTTAGAAAGTAGAAGGTTGAAAGTGAAAAGTTTGAAAGTAGAAAGTGAAAAGTTTGAAGGTTGAAAATTAAATACTTAGAAATATGAAGATAGAAAGGTTTGAGGATATTATTGCTTGGCAGAAGGCTAAATTGCTTAGCGTTGAAATTTATAAACATTTTGAAAATAGTAAAGATTATGGTTTCAAGGATCAGATACAGCGAGCTTCTGTTTCGGTCATGAATAATATTGCAGAAGGTTTTGAGCGTAAAAGCAATAAGGAGTTTACTTTTTTTTTATCCGTAGCAAAAGGTTCTTGTGGTGAAGTGCGCTCCATGCTTATTTTAGCATATGAATTAAAAAAAATCAAAAAGGATCAAGCTTTATCCCTTCAGTTGCTAGCTGAAGAAATATCGAGGATGATTTCAGGACTGCTCAAGACTTTATAAACTATCTTAAAATAAAAAAGCGCTGTCCATACTTTGAACAGCGCTTTTTCTTAATTGAAAAAATAATTATAGAACTGTAATTTTTGAAAAAGAATTTCCAACTTTTAATTGATACATTCCTTTGGCATTATTGCTCATATTGATGCTGTATTTATTCCCAAAACCATTGATGGTAAATGGCACCATTCTTCCTGATAAATCATAAATAGCAATAGACTGCGGAGAAATATTTTTATCTGATTCAACCGTAAAAATGCCATTTTGAATAGGATTAGGATAAACATTGCAACTTGTTTTAACTTCGTTTTCAACACCTGTTACTCCCATACTGCGCACACTGTTTTGTAATAAAAATACACCACTATCAAATATGCCATCCATTACATCGGCAACAACAATTTTAAAATGATAAGTATCGCCTGCATTTAAATTTATACCTGCGGTAAGCATTTGTGTATAACCATCAAATGCAATGGTTGTATCGTTACTATTATCAACATATAAACTATCGAATGGCGTTGGGCAATTGGTTCCAACAGTATTGTCATGCACAGTATTGATAGATACGATGGTAGTACTATCTGGTAATATGGCAATATTGGTGGCATTATTTAAGTAGGTTCCATTAATACCAGGGCCACTCACTAAAAGTAAAAATGCATCATTAAAATTACAAATAAATTCTGGATACTCTTCAGAACCCCATACATATTCGAAATAAATATTGCCGAAAGTAGGTATTGCATCAAACTCTAAGGCACAAGCATCATAGGTTTGATAGCCAACAGAGTTAGTAATATCCTGATCAATAGCAGCACCAAAGTTATAAGATGCAAAGTAGGAGGCAGCATTAGGAATTTGATTTGCAATTCCTGTACTTAAAATTAATCCATCACCCATAGGAAAAGCACTCACGGTAGTGGTCATTTGTCCATAAGCTTGTGGGTCGCAATTAATACTAAGATTGCTGATGGTAATTCCGCTACCTTGTAAATAATTTGCCATAGCTGTATCACTAATAGTAGCTACAGTTACTTGTGCATTTGCACTTAAAGCAAACAATGAGGCTATAAAAAGTAAAGATTTTTTCATGGTTTAATTTTAATTTTAGGCTAAATTAATAAAAAAAAATTAATTGCTCAAAATTCTCATTCACAATAACTAAGACTTTGTTTTCTATTTAATTTTAGAAATTTGTTGGTCAACTTTCGCATAACTCAGTCTTTCTATTTTTTTGACAGAAAAATAAGCATCAAGTCCAGCTACTGTGCATGTTTCTAATTTTTCTAAATCAACATATCCATCTGATGCAATGGCCATTTCATCAATAATAATTTCAAAAATTTCACCAATAACTATCAGGGTATTATTAGTGTTTACTCGTATTTTTTCTTTGAATTCTAGTCCAATTTTAACATGACTTTCTAGCACATAAGGTGCAATTGATTGTTTGGAAAAATAAGGAGTTAATTCGGCAGCCTCAAACTCTGAAATCTCTTTTGGATAGCGTGCTGATGTTTGATGGGCTGCATGAATGATGCTTGGATTTACATGGTTATACGTATACTGTTTTGTATTTAGGATGTTTTCGAGCGTATGTCTTTCAACTTCATCGGGTCTGAATACCATGCCTAAATAAGGTGGATTGGCTCCTACATGAAATGTTGAATTAAATACGGCTAAATTTGTTTGCCCTTTGTCGTTTGTTGTTCCCACTAAATTAAGTGATTTAAAGCCGGCAATTGAATTAATAAAAGTGGTTCTGAAGCGCTGCTCCATAGCCATGATATCGTTAAAAGAAATAATTTTCATCTGCTAGTTTTAAATATAATTTACCTGATATTTGAAAGCCCGCCATCAATTTTAATGACTTGCCCAGTGATAAAAGAGGCATCTTGACTTAACAGAAAGCAAGCCATAGCAGCAATATCATTTACATTACCATATTTTTGCAGTGGATGTCTTTTTGCCGCTGCTTCTTTTTTATTTTCATCCGATAAAAGCTTATTGGCTAAAGGGGTGTCGGTTAGCGAAGGAGCAATTGCATTTACCCTAATCAAAGGTGCAAATTCTGCAGCTAAACTGTAGGTTAATCCTTCAATGGCTGCTTTAGCAGATGCTACTGATGCATGAAACGACATGCCTGTTTGTGCAGCCACAGAACTAAATAATACGATAGATCCTTTGGCCGCTTTTAAATTGGGCAATACACTTTGAATTACCTTTACAGCACCTAAAAAATTAATTTGCCAATCGTTGTAAAAATCTTGTAGGCTTAGTCGTGCAAAAGGTTTGAGATTGATAGTGCCTGGACAATATACCAATCCGTCAATTTGATCCGGCAGCAATGAAACGTCTAAGTCGTTTTCAATAGCATTGTATTTTTGATAGGTACCTTCATTTTGTATTGAATTTCTCTGTGCGGTATATACATCATGACCTTGGGCACTTAGCCTTTTTTCTATTTCATAACCAATTCCAGAACTAGCGCCAATAATTAAATAATTCATTGTTTAAATTTTCATAAACAACAAAGGCTTTTAATTAATGTTCAAATTTTTAAGCTTCAAAATAGTTCAATACGTTCTGTTTTTCTTCTGTTTTAGGACAAAAATAGATAACATGAATGTAGCTTTAATTTGCTATTTACTTTTAATAATTTTAAAAGTTTGATTTATTTCATCTGAATTTACACTCAAAAAATAAACTCCATTTGTTAAATCGCTCAAATCAACGACATGTTGACTATTTGAATAGTTATAGCTCTTTAAAACAGTTTTACCTTGTATGTTTACCACTTTAATATAAAACCCTGACGGTGGTATTTCATTACAACTAATAGTAACTTTATCAGCAGTTGGATTTGGGAAACAGTTAATGCTAAATGCTTTGCTCACTTCCTCAATTTGATCAACAATGGAAACAAATACAGGAGGTTTATTGAATGTTCTTAATAATCCATTATCACCAACAATATATCCTTTATGATTGATGTAAGTAATTCCATTCAAGTTATCTCCAACACCAACACTATATCTTTTCCATGTATTGCCATTATCAATCGATGCATATATAATGCCATCGTAACCAACAGCCCAAACTGAATCAGCTGCGCAGGCAATACTTTTGAAATTTATATCAGCTCCAGAAAGTGATACACTCCATGATAAACCAGCGTCACTTGTTTTTAATATAAAGCCAAAATCACTAGCAATATATCCTGTTAAGGAGTCTCGTAAAACAACACTATTAAAATTTACATTTACTGGAGACTGAATTGGAGTCCATAAATTATTTTGAAGTTTTAAAATAATTGCATTGTTTCCTACTACTAATGTTGTGTTGTTGTTGTTTGCAATTTTATTTATATTACCACTTACAAATGTGTTCTGATTTTGCCAGCTTGTTCCATTAAATTTAAGCAGTTTACCATTGTTTCCTACAGCAATGGCATAGGTGGGTGAAACAAAATAAATATCATTTAAACTTTCGGTATTGTTAAAAGAAAATTCTGACCAAGTATTACCTTTATTGGTTGATTTAAGATATGCTCCATTTTCAAGGGCTATGTACCAATTATTACCATCAATGAAAATTGAATTTAATGAGGAGTTAATTGTATAACTAACAGTCCATGTTTTTCCGCTGTCACTTGTTATTATACAATTGCCACTGTCAATAATGGCGCATCCAAATTGATCATTCTCGAATTCGATGTCGGTAAGGTTTGATAAGGCGTTTATGTTTATCACTGAATTTGGAAACCAATGTTCAACACTTATCATTTTTTGTAAAACACTAGTTGAACTGCATCCAGAAGTATCGGTAATAGTATGTGTAACATCGTATTTTCCAGCAGTGCTATAAAAATGTTGAGCATCGAATGTATTATAATTACCTCCGTTACCAGTATTCCAATTTGAGCTACTTGTTTGGTTTAGTGGAGCATTTGCTTGAAAATTTACGATAGTATTTGGGAAAAGTACAAGTTGCTTATCACTTGTAAATTCTGCATTGGCTTTACTTACAGCAATGTTACCATAATTATAATTTGAACTTATTGCCACTGGATTATCTGCAACAATTCTAATAGTATAATTACTACCTGAAATCACTTGGTTGGGAATTGTGCATTGAATTACTCCACTGGAATCAGCGTTTACTCCTCCAATGTCAGTGAAGTTACTAAAACTGCCATTAAAATCACTTAAATGTACCCTAAAACTGTTATCTGTATTAAACGAAGCGTTAGTGGTGAAAGTAATTGGAAAAGAGGCTCCATTGCAAAAGTTATTTGAATTAAGTGAATCGATGATTATCAGATTACTGCTAGTTGCTTGATTGTTGATGGTGAAAATGGTGTTGGTTTCATCGTATTGAGTAACATCATTTCCATTTTCAATTTTAATTTTACAATTTGTAGAGGCAACACCAGGAACTTGCCAAATGTATGTACTATCATTGATTACAGCACTAATAAAGTTATAGGATAAACCTCCATTTACTGAATAATACAATTTCACAAACGGAATATTTAATGCTGTCCATTTTATTGTTTGATAGCTAGACGCATTAAATATTTCACCACCATTTGGATAATTAAGTTGAACGTGTGAAGTATCGTTAATTATAGAAAAATTAGCATTACTGATGTCATTCAATGCTGCATTTGATGTAGACGAAATTTTAATTTTGGCAGATACAGTTTGCGAATCGGGCACGAACCAATAGTAATAAGCTGGAATTGCTGGAATATTGTTAGCAATTGGAATGTAATTCAATCCACCATTAATACTATAGCTAATATCCAAATTGGCAATTCCTACTGATTGCCATGTAATGTATGATCCAGTATTGGAATTTAAAACCTCTCCACCATTTGGTGTTACTAGTGTAAGTGATGCTGTTAAATTAGATAAACTAAAGGTAGCATTGCTTTCATCACTCAGGAGTTGATTATTACTAACAACAATTTTTATTTTAAAGTTATTGCCTGCATTTGAAGGTGTTTGCCAATTAAAGTATCCAACATTAAATACATTGGTGTCGATTATTGTATAGGTGATTCCATTATCATTTGAATAATATAAATTTACAAAATCAACACCTAATGATTGCCAAGTAATATAATGACTATTATTGGTGTTCCATAACTCTCCACCGTTTGGAGTGGTGACATTTAAAAAGGAATTACTAATTGTAAAAGCCGTTTGATTTTGTGAAAAATGTGTTGGATAAGCACTGTTTTTTACTCTAATAAATGCATTGCTTGTGCTTATATTTGGTACATTCCACAGAAATGTTCCAATACTGGCATCTAATGAAGTTGCAATAGAACTCCATGTTACTCCATTGTCATTAGAAAAATCAATATCAATAAAATCAATGCCGCTGGCGTTCCAAGAAATTAAATAGTTACTTCCGCCCAATATTGATACTCCATTAGGAGGGTTATTTAGTTCTAACAAGGAATCAACAAGAATTATTTTTTGTGGTGAATCGTTGATATCAAAAACATTTGTGTTTGAAATATCTTGTACCCTAAGCCATAGACTGTCAGCGTTGATGAAAGGAATTGTCCACAAATAACTTCCGGAATTGTTATAGTTAGAAACAATTGGGAGCCAATTTAAACTATCCAAAGAATAATCAAGATTAACATAATTAATTGTTGCTACCTGAGTCCAATTTATTGCATAATCAGCTCCAGAGAGCAATATGCTATAAATATTTCCACTTATCATAAAAAACTGGCTGCTTTGTATACTAAAAGGAATTTGAGAGATTACGTATAAATTTGTATTTGCGGCATTGCTTATTTTTATTTTGCAATTTTGAGCATTAATATTGGGAGGAACATTCCAATAGAATGCACCGTTTGCAGCCGAAGCAAAAGGGGTTATCATTTGGAAAATAGTATCACCGTTTAAACTATATTCAATTCTAACATAATTTATACCATAACTATTCCAACTAATGGTATAAACGCTGCCAGCAGAAATTGCCTCTTGAGGAAGAGGTGTTAGAATTACAATAGCAGGTCCGGTGGCATTTACATTTATACTTCCTACTGAGGTGTCAAAAATTGAAGGTGAATTTTCAACGCTTACTTTAAACATACAAGATGTGTTAGGAGGGCAGTTGATAGACCAATTATATGAGCCAGTATTAGGCACTCCTGTGGCAAAAGTGACCCAATTAAGGCCGTTATTGACTGAATATTCAAGTTTTAATAATTGATTACTTAATCCTATCGAAACCCAGTACAAATCAAAGTTTGAAAATAAGCTGTAATTAGCCCCAGCAGGAAATAAATCAATCATTATTGAAGGCTCTATGATGCTGAAAAATTGTGCTGATTGATCATTAAAGAATGAATTACTGTTATCTCTAATTCTTACCTTAACATTATTTGAAAAAATATTAGGTACATTCCAATTGTAGCTACCTGAAGAGGCTGAAACTCCGCTTGCTATTAATTGCCAATTCATACCATTATCAACAGAATATTCGATAATAATATTTCCAATTCCTTGGGCGTTCCAAGTAATATTAGTATTAATACCAGCTGAAATTTGTTCCCCACCATTAGGATATAATAAATCAACAAAACTAATAGGTGTAAAAATTTCGAATACACCGTTGCTCATATCACTAACAGTGTTAATAGAAGCATCAGAAACTTTAATAAGCGCATTAGAAGATAGAGGTGCATCAACCAGCCAGGTGTAACTACCTAAATTAGCTTGAACCAAAGCGTTAATTATTATCCATGTAACACCACTATCAACAGAATATTCTATTTTAACATTGGCAATGTTATTTGAACTCCATAAAATTGTTTGATTGGTTCCGTTTCCCCATTGTTCAGAACCGTTGGGTGAAAGTAAGTTTATTACTGGAACAGGAGCAGTAATGGTAAAAGTATTGTTTGATTGGTCAATAACTGCTGGAAACTGTGCATCAGAAACCCTAACTTTACAATTTGCAGATGGCGTGTTCGGTACTAACCATTGATAATAATTTGTATTGGGTAGATTGTTTGCCACCAAATTCCATGCAGCTCCATTGTTGGTAGAATATTCAATTTTTACAAAGTTTGAAATTAAATTGCCATTCCAACTGATAATAGTATCGACATTAGAATTAAAAATTTCTCCACCATTTGGAGAAAGCAAAGTAATTGAAGGATTTACAATATTAAATGGATTTTGATTTTGTGATGTTGTAGCAGAATTATTATCAGTAATTCTTATAATACAATTTGAAGACAGGCCTGCAGGAATAAGCCAACTGTAAGACAAATCAGCAGCCATCGTATTTGGAGAAATTAGATTGAAACTACTTCCTCCGTTTGTTGAATACTCAATTTTAATTGAGGTCATGAAAGTATAAGTCCACTGAATAATTTGTATGCTGCCCACAGTCCAATTTTCATAGCCAAATGGGGATGATAAATACAAAGTTGGTATTGGCTGTGTAATTGTAAAATTATTATTGCTTTCATCTAAAACAAGCGCGTTAATGGCATTCTTTATTCGCACTTTTACAGTACTTGAATTAATGGATGGAACCAGCCAGCTGTATGATGCAGGTAATGATGCTAAATTTGAGTCAATGGTTAACCATGTATTACCATTATCAGTGCTATATTCAAGGTCAATAATATTAGTTCCTGTAACGCTCCAGGTAATATCATAGTATATAGTTGAAAATAAATTTTCACCACCATTGGGTGATAAAATGGTTCCATTGGATGGTAATGCTTGTATAGTAAATGTTCCAGAAATTGCAGAAACAGCTGGTGCTCCTGCATCAATTATTTTTATTTTGCATGCTGTGGAAGCTACAGAAGGAACAATCCAATCATAATTATAAAAATTTGGTGTATTTGAGATAACTGTATCGTAGGTAACTCCATTATCAGTACTAAAAAAAATTGATACATTGTTGCTAACCAATAGGCCTGTCCAAGTAATATTAACTTGTTGATTCGGATTGAAAATTAAACCAGCACTAGGGTTAGTGATATTTATTCCTGGGTTTACAACATTAAATGGCGCTGCACTTACATCTGTTAATACGCCTGTGGTTGATTCTTTCAATCTTATTAAACCAGAACTTGTTACAGGCCCCGTTGTAAGCCATGAATAACTGTTAGTAAACACGCTTACATTCGTTGCAATGGTTGTAAATGAAGCACCGTTATTACTAGAATATTCGATATCAATTTCGTTTATACCAATCGAAGCCCATGTAATAGATATTGAAGAACCAATTGCAATAGTTTCACCACCATTTGGCGAAAGCAAGAGTATATATTGTGCTTTTGCCACCATAGCGCTGCAAAAGAATAATGCAATAAGTAAAAATCTTTTCATAGTCTTTGCAATTAACAAAATTAAAATCTAAAGCACCAATGCTTTTAATATATCGTGTTTGGTAATAATATAGGTTTTGTCAGTCTTAAAATCACGCACTAAAACAGCCGGATTTATAGGCGTAAGCATTTTAGTTAATGAATCTACCGGAGTAGAAATATCAGCAAAAGGAAATGCAGCTTCCATAAATTCACTAACACTTTTTTGTTTGATTTCAGGATTTTCGACCATGGCATCAAACAATTTATTTTCATTAATTGAACCTACAATACGCTTGTTATTGGTAACCGGAATTTGAGATATATCTAAACTATTCATCAACGTAAGTGCTTTTTCAACACTGTCGGTAATTTCTATGGTAACTAACTCTCCTCCTGCATTAATGTTTACTAAATCTTTCGCAGTAAGTCCTTTTTTATCAAAAAATCCTTTTGAACGCATCCAATCATCGTTAAACATTTTTCCAAGATACCTTGTACCATGGTCATGAAAAATAACCACAACAACATCTTTTTCAGTTAATTTATCCTTTAATTGCATTAAACCGGCCATGGCAGAACCTGCACTGTTTCCTGCAAAAATACCTTCTTTTTTAGTGATTTCACGCGTCATAATGGCTGCATCTTTATCTGTCACCTTTTCAAACAAGTCAATCACATTAAAATCAACATTGGCAGGTAAAAAGTCTTCTCCAATTCCTTCTGTGATGTATGGATAAATTTCTTCTTTATCAAAAATACCAGTCTCTTTATATTTTTTAAATACAGAACCATAAGTATCAATACCCCAAACTTTAATATTTGGATTTTTCTCTTTTAAAAATTTGCCTGTGCCACAAATGGTTCCACCAGTTCCTACACCAACAACCAAATGAGTAATTTTACCATCAGTTTGATTCCAAATTTCTGGACCTGTTTGCTCATAATGAGCCAAAGCATTTGATGGGTTATCATATTGATTTGGTTTCCAAGAATTGGGCACTTCTTTTTCGAGGCGGGATGAAACAGAATAATAGGAACGAGGGTCTTCTGGTTCTACATTAGTAGGACAAACTATCACATCAGCACCAAATGCACGCAAAGCATCAACTTTTTCTTTACTTTGTTTATCTGTGGTAGTAAATATACATTTATAACCTTTGATAATAGCTGCAATGGCAAGCCCCATACCTGTATTTCCACTCGTACCTTCAATGATTGTTCCTCCTGGTTTTAGTCTTCCATCTTTTTCGGCATCTTCAATCATCTTCAAAGCCATTCTATCTTTTATAGAATTTCCAGGATTAAAAGTTTCTATTTTAGCTAATACTGTAGCTTTACAATCTTTTGTAATGTTATTTATCCTTACTAAAGGCGTGTTTCCAATGGTTTCTAGTATGTTATTGTAAATTTTCATAATTATTGTGTGAATCACAAAGATAATGATTCATTTCTTTTTATGGCAGTAGAATTGATATAAACATCACTTTATTTGTTGAAAGTTTTGGACTGTTATTAAACACTGATATTTTTTTAGATTAAACTTCGGGTAATTTTAGTTAATTTTGCTTTTTATATGATGAATACAATGAAAATATTTAACACCATAGCTTTTTGTTTGGCTTTCAACTCAATTTTTGCTCAACAAAATCAAACAGGTTTATCCGCCAAAGCCTCGAACTTAAGTTACCCAACAACTCATTCCCAAAATAGTCAAGAGAGCAGAACTCTACAAAGAAACTGTGGGACAATGGATTATTTAGAAAAAAAGATTCAACAAAATCCAGACTTAATTTTAAAGATAGAACAAAACAAGCAATTGTTACAAAACTATATTAACCAAAATAGCAATGCTTTAAGAGAGGATAGGGTAATTTACACTATACCAACAGTAGTGCATATCGTTCATACAAATACAAACGAAAATATTAGTGATGCGCAAGTACTTTCCCAAATTGCAGTTTTAAATAAAGATTTTAGGAAATTAAATGCTGATGCATCTCAGATTCCTACTGCATGGTCAGGTATAGCGGCAGATGTTGGCATCGAATTTTGTTTGGCAACCAGAGATCCTCAGGGGAATCAAACTACAGGTATTACCAGAACTAGTTCTACGCAAACTTCATTTGATATTGCCAATGATAATGTAAAGTTTAATAACACTGGTGGTAAAACTGCCTGGCCAAGTGATCAATATCTTAATTTGTGGGTATGCAATTTAGATGGAACTTTATTAGGTTATGCTCAATTTCCAGGGCAAGGTTCACCTACAACAGATGGTGTAGTAATTGATTTTGATGATTTTGGAACAATTGGGACTGCTGTTCCTCCTTTTAATTTGGGACGTACAGCTACACATGAAATAGGTCACTGGTTAGGATTGTATCATATTTGGGGCGATGAGCCACAGTGCTCTCAAGATGATGGTGTAGCTGATACTCCGCAGCAAAGAGATAAAAATTACGGTTGTCCGTCTTTTCCTCAGGGATCTACTCAATCTGGCGGAAGTTGTACAGGTTCCAATCCTGGTTCAATGTTTATGAATTACATGGATTATGTGAATGATGCTTGCATGTATATGTTTACCGATGGACAAAAGGTAAATATGTTAGCTGTATTAAATAACCAAAGACAACCCCTTCTTTCTTCAAATGGCTGCGCGGGAATTCCTAGTCCGGTTACTTGTGATAGTATTACTAATCTAGAGGTTTCAGCTACATTTCAATTATACAGACCTGCTGATGTGGGTTCTGGTGGTACAGGCTTTATTTCTGGAACAAACAGTTTTTTAGACAAGGCTAAGGCGGATAAATACACGGCTGCATCTGATTTAGAAGTTAAAGGAATTTGGATTTATTTTGGTTATTTATACAGCCCGGGTAATGGTAGTTCTACTGTAGCTTACAAAGTATGGAATAATGATGGCATTGGAGGATCACCAAATACAGTTTTAGGCAGCCAAACAACAACTACTTTAGATATTTATAATAACATTATTCAAGTTCCTGCGCTGCCAACATATGTCGAGTTTCTGAATCCAATTACTCAAAATGGAACATTTTATGCGGGCGTTGAATTTGATCCAACCAATGGTGATTCAATAGCTGTGGTTACGAATACTCAAAATTTATCAACCAATACGGCATGGGAATTATGGAGTAATAATGTTTGGTATCCATACAACGATCCAAATAGCTGGAATGCCCAGTTGTCGCATGCAATGTATCCAGTGTTATGCAGCACCATTGGAACATCTGATTATATTTCCAATCCATTCAACATAGAATTATTTCCAAATCCTGCTAATGAACAATTATTTATAGGTTTAGGAAATAATGTGCTTACTAATGCGCCATTAGAATTAAAAGTTCAAAACATGCTTGGACAAACAGTTTTAAGTAAAAAAACTATGGCTAACAGCAAAACAATTAGCTTAGATTTGGCAGATTTAAAAAATGGTATTTACTTGCTAGAAATAAAACAAAACGATAAAGTAAGTGTAAAAAAGTTTCATGTAAATCATTAATTCTAGATAATCATTTATTCCAATAAAGAGTCCACTTTGATGGGCTCTTTTTATTTTAATTTTTTATGTACAAGCACATATTTTTTGATTTAGATCATACACTCTGGGATTTTGAACAAAATTCAACATTGGCTTTAAATGAGATTTTTATTGAGTTTGATCTACATCAAAAATTGAACTGTCAATTCAAAGAATTTATTGAAGTTTATCACCAGATTAATCATAATTATTGGGATGCTCATAAGAAAAATAAAGTAACCAGGGAACAACTCAGAAATGGTAGATTTATAGACACTTTGTTGCATTTTAATTTAAAAGATGAAGATTTAGCATATGCTATTAGTGATGATTATGTTAAAAGAAGTCCATATAAAAAACAATTATTTGAAGGGGCTATAAGGGTATTAGATTATTTAAAACACAGAGCATACCAATTGCATATCATTACCAATGGATTTAATGAAGTTCAATTTATAAAACTAACTGAAAGTGCATTATTGCCTTATTTTAATACGATAACCACTTCAGAGCATGCAGGGCATAATAAGCCTGATGAAAAAATATTTTTACATGCACTTACTGATGCTGGTGCAAAAAAACAAGAAAGTATAATGATTGGCGATAATTTTGAAGCCGACATTGAAGGGGCTTTAAAGGCTGGTATAGATGCTATTTGGTTTAATCCAAATAAAGAAAAAACCAATTCAAAATTAAATTTTAAAACGATACATCACCTCTTAGAAATTGAAGAATTGCTTTAAATTGAAAAACAATTAAATTTTAATCTTTCATTTTAATTAAGGCAAAAACCGCATAATTAATCATGTCTAAGTAATTAGCGTCAATACCCTCCGAAACGAGCGTTTTTCCTTGATTATCTTCAATTTGCTTTGTTCGTAATATTTTCATCAGAATTAAATCTGTAATTGAGCTTACTCTCATATCGCGCCAAGCTTCGCCATAATCATGGTTTTTATTGCTCATTAAATCTTTTGCCATTTTAATGTATTTATCATACAAATCAATAATAAGTTGTTCTTCCTTTACTATTTCGTTTGAAACGCCAAGTTCTAATTGAATTAAACCGATTACTGAATAGTTAATAATCCCTACAAACTCACTTGAAATACTTTCATCAACTTTTGAAATTCCTTTTTCTTGGATACTTCTTATACGTTGGGCTTTAATAAATAATTGATCAGTAATAGAGCTGATTCTTAATATGCGCCATGCAGTTCCATAGTCTTTCATTTTTTTGATAAACAATTCACGACAAGTTAAAACTTCACGATCAAATTGTTCAGAGGTGTTTGGTTTGTTAGTCATATTAAGATTTAATAGCGCTTGTTGTTAAATTGGTATGATTTCAAAAATATTTGAATTATTTTTACTCCATTCAAAATCTTTCGCAAATTAAATGATAAATAGCATATCTGAGCCAATAACCTTATCAATAAATTTAAAAGGAAAATTATTTTTGTTAAATAAACCATTGGTGATGGGTATTTTGAACATCAATGATGATTCATTTTATGAAAAGAGCAGGTTTAAAAATAATGAAAATATTATTTTAACCACTCAGCAAATGATAAAAAACGGGGCTTCCATTATTGATATTGGGGCAGCAAGCAGCAGACCAGGTGCTAAATTAATTGATGCAGATAAAGAGCAGGAAATGTTGTTACCAGCTTTAGAAGCCTTGGTTAAACACTTTCCAGAAACACCTTTTTCAATAGACACATACAATGCTAAAACCGCCAAAGCTGCTGTTATTTCAGGTGCAGCAATGATTAATGATATTTCGGCTGGTAAAATTAACGATGATATGTTTGATGTTATTGCTTCCTTAAATGTGGCGTATGTAATGATGCACATGCAAGGTATACCAGAGTTTATGCAAAATAATCCTACGTACGATAATGTGGTTCAGGATACCATGTCCTTTTTTGTTGAAAGAGTAAATATGGCCAAACAAGGTGGTATTAAAGATATCATTATTGATCCTGGATTTGGTTTTGGTAAAACATTAGAACATAATTATGAACTATTAAACAAATTAAAACTGTTTGATATTTTTCAAATGCCTATTTTGTGTGGATTATCAAGGAAATCAATTATCAATAAAGTAATTAAAACAAGCCCAGAAGAAGCATTAAATGGAACCACTGTTTTAAACACAATTGCATTACTTAATGGTGCTCATATTTTAAGAGTGCATGATGTTTTGGAGGCTAAACAAGCAGTTGATTTGGTTCATTATTATTCAACCGTTAAAGCACGATGAAAAAGTATTTTTCTCAATTCATATTATTTTTATTATTACACCTCATTGGCGTTAATACCTATGCACAATGCGCCTTGTATCAAATTTATTTAGATCAAAAAATAAATGAGAGTGAATTCATTTTAGAAGGTGAAATAATTCAACAAACCTGTTTTAAGAGTGCTTCAAAAAATAAAATTTTTACATTAAATACGGTAAAGGTTTTAAGCGTTTTTAAGGGCGATCTACCGTCACAAATAATCATCATTACAGCTGGTGGTAAAATTGGAAATCAAATGGAAATTGCATCTAGTTTATTAAGCCTTAGAAATGGACAATTAGGAATGTTTTTTTTGAACAAGGAAATAGTAGAAACACCCAATGGGCATCAAGAAGTTTTTAATGTTTTTAGCTCAGCACAAGGTTTTTACAATTATAATTTGGATAATGGTATTATTTCTGACCTACATAACAATTATAACAATGCAAACGATGAGTTTTATAAATTACTGAATAATCAATATAACCTCAGGGCCTTAAAAAGTATTATCCCAATTGCGTGGGGAAATACTAATATAAACAATAGACTTACAGTAATTAATAATTTTTCTCCTACGGCTGTCAATGCTGGAATTGGTAATCAAATTACTATTAATGGTTTTGGATTTGGTAGCTCAAGAAACGATAGTAAAGTATTGTTTAAAAATACTGACGATGGAGGATTTACAGAGACAGAAGCCGAACCTTCTCAATACATTTCATGGTCTGATACTAAAATAGTTGTTGTTGTTCCGCATAAAGCGGGCTCTGGTAAAATTGCAGTTAAAGTTGGAGCCATAAAGACACAGAGTAGCGCAAGTTTATCGGTAAACTACGCCATCATAAACACAGGAGCTCAAGATTTAGTATATCCCACAAGACTTGTAGCAAGAAACGCTAATAAAGGATATATATGGAATATGAATGCTAATTTTGAAGTTGATAGTATTGCCAAATTAAATTTTTTAATTTCATTTAAAAAGTGGCGTTGCAAAACCTATGTGAATTGGACAATAGGCAATAATACAACAGTTAATCGCTCAGAAAGAGACACCATAAGCGTAATAACTTTTGATGAAGCGAATGAACTGCCAGTCGGAGTTTTAGGACTTTGTTACGGCTATTATAGTGGCTGTAGCGATGATGATTGGTATATTGAAGAACAAGATATGTTATTCAAAAAAAGTGATAGATGGCATTTTGGTGATGGCGCAATTCCTTCTGATAAATTAGATTTTCAATCGGTTGTTTTACATGAATTGGGACACGCACATCAACTGGCCCATGTAATTAATAATACAGATTTAATGCACTATTCCATTAGTGCTGGCGTGCAAAAAAGAAATATTGATGCATCTAATCTTGAAGCAGCAATGTGGACAATGAATAAAAGTCAAGAGAGTGATATTTGCGATAAAAAACGTATGCAATTGTTAGATGCAGATTTGTGTAATGATGAAAATTTTGGCTTCTATAATACTGTAATTTACCCTAATCCATTTAATGAGTTTTTAAATATTGATTTTTATTTAACTAGCAATCAAAAACTAAAAGTGGCTTTGTACGATGTAACTGGTAAGTTAATTGCCACCTATCAAAATGAAAATGCCACTAAAGGATTTTCACCGGTAGTGTTTAATGTGCCCAATCATGCAATTAGTGCAGGAGTTTACATCGTAAAAATTGAAATTGGAGAAGAAAAAATGGTTAAAAAACTAATTAAGCAATAGTTATTGCTTGTACCATTTCATTAAATCTGCTTCTTCTAACTCGGTATATTTTGTTCTATTTTCAACTTTGCAGTTATTTACCCATAAGATTGATGGTAAATTGAAACCAGCATTATCAATAAATCCTTCTTTAACAGTCATAAAGCTGTATTTTATGGAAGTTGTTTTCGACTCTTCTAAAAAACTTTTAAGGTCAGACTTTTCACCATTTAATATAAAGTAAATAGACAATTCGGGGTGTTGTTGGTAAAGAATATTTAACTTTTGAGCACCTAACTTACAATGTGGGCAGGTAAGGCTCATAAAAGCAATCACTTTTTTCCCTTTTCTTAAATCAATAGCAGGAACATCCGATTGTTTTTTTTCATAAAGTGCATCTAATTTTAAATTGTAATTTATTTCATTTGCATTTGGTGGATGTGCACTGCTTATGGGGTTTACAATAAAAGGTGTGGCAATAGATGCTAAGCCAGCAGCTAAAATGACTACTTTTTGCGTTGAAAAATTTTGTTTTGGAGGGTTTAAAAATAAAAGAGAAGTTAGCGTTAGTAAAATGATATTTTTATAAATAGATTCAAGAGGTGTCATTTTAATATAAGTGCCAAAGCAACCACAATTGCCACTGTTGCCTTGTATGGCTATAATTGCAACTAAATAAATGGTAAAGAAAATAAGCAAACCAATGGTGAATTTGGCTAAAAATTTATTTCCGCCATTGTAATTTAAGATAAGCAATAGGCCAACTAAAAATTCAAGAGATAAAAACAATCTGGCAATAAAAGGTGCTGTGGTCCAATTAGCAACTTTTATTTCAATAAAAGAAAATTCGAATAGCTCTATGGGAAACAGTTTTACGTATGCCGAAAAGATAAAAATGAGGCCCAATAAGGCCGAAACTGTTCCTATAAGTATATTCTTTAACATATTAAATTTGTAAATAAAAAAAGGCTGCTCAATTTGAGCAGCCTTTTTATAATTTAAACATTAAATTACTTAAGTTTGCATGAAACAGTTTGTGTACCCACTGTTCCGTTGTCAGATTCACAATCATCTTTTGCTGCCTTTTTAGTCATTTTTTCATCTGAATCAACACTAAATGTACCAGTAACTGGAGATCCAGTAAAAGTACACTCACATGTCCTTATTTTTTTACAAGATGTCATTGATGTAGCTACCAAAGCTAAAGCACAAATTGATAATACTAATTTTTTCATTTGTTTTTGTTTTATAGTTAATAATCTTTGGGGCAAATGTATAAAACTTTTATAAATTCCAAATTAAAGTATTTTAAATGGCAAATAAAGTTTTTCACATTTAAGGTTTTATAAATCAATTATTAAGGTCCATTTAAGACACTTGCTTATTGAATAAAATCATTCGAGAATAAATCTCTGAAGTTGTTCTTTTGTTCTGTAGTTAAACTTGTTTGATTTAAAATTAGTAAAATTAAAAGATGAATAAAATGCACTACTCATCTACTGCGTTGTTAATAAATTCGATAAGTGGGATTAATGCAATGAGCTTATTTGCAATCAATTCTGCCAGATTTTCTTGTTGTAAATCTTTATCTTTGAAATTACTAAACGCTACAAAGCTTTTAAGTTTTAAAAACTCAATGGCTTCATTTTCTTTACTGAATCCCCTTGGTGGGTTTTTTAAAGATCCTTCCATATCTATGTGACCATAGAATTTAACAAAGTCTTTATGTTTTAAAATCTTAGTAAATTCTTTAAAGTTGTAGTCAATTTCTTGTCGAACTTTAAAAAGTATATCGGCAGGGGGCATATATACTCCTCCGCCAACAAATGAACTACCTGGCTCAATGTGTATATAAAAACCCGCTTTAGGCGATTTTTTACCGTAAATATTAATGCTTGCCCCAAAATTAGTTTTATATGGCGCTTTATTGTGAGAAAACCTTACATCTCTGTTTATTCTAAATAAGCATTTAGAAGGCTCAATGTCGGCATAGGCTTTTGACTTTTTACCGATTTGAGCAATTACCCTTTCAATGAGTAAGGTATATTCTTGTTTCGACTTCTTATAATCTGCGTCTTTCGACAAAAACCATTCACGGTTGTTATTTAACTTCAGTTCTTTTAAAAAAGAAATTGTGGTTTTATTTATCATTTTTCAAGTGTTATAAAGGGATTGCAAAGTAAATTAACATTCTGATACCTACCAAGTTTTCAAAAAAAATTAAATCTTTTGGTGTTTTATTTAATAATTTCTTTACATTAGCCCTCGTTTTTATCAAATCAAACAATACATCTATGAGAATAAGCAAACTTTTGTGCGTTTTAGCAGCAACATTATTCATTTCTGTTCAAGCATTTGCACAATCACCAAAAACTAAAAAAGCAGATGAAGCTTATAATAACTGGCAATGGAGCGAAGCCATTGAGCTATACAAAAAGGCTTTAACCAAAATTGATAACAAAGCCTTAAAAGCAGAAGTGTTGTACAAGGTTGCAGATTGCTACAAACGTGTTAATGATTTGAAAAATGCCGAAAATAGCTATGCAAAAGCTATTAAAGCAAAGTATCCTGATCCACGTGCCCAGCTTTATATGGCTGATTGTCAGAAAGCACAAGAGAGATATACTGATGCAATGACATCATATACAGAGTATAAGAAATTAGTTCCCAGTGACCCAAGAGGTGATGATGGAATTAAATCATGTACTATTGCTCAAAAATGGAAGGATTCACCTACAAGACATGAAGTAACTATTTGTCCTTTTAATAGTAAGGTGTTGGATTTTGCACCGAATTATGCAGATAAAAAATATAATACTTTATGGTTTTCTTCGATGAGAGAAGGTGCAACTGGCTCTGGTACTGATGGTACTACAGGTCAATCGTTTTCAGATATTTATGAAGTAAAGCGTGATAAAAAAGGCGCTTGGAATACCCCTTCACCAGTAGATAAAATGGTTAACACAGGCGAAGGAGAAGGTGCTATGGTGTTTAACAAGAAAAAAGATGCTGTTTATTTTACAAGATGCCCAAAAGAAACTAAAAAAACTTTGGGTTGTATGATTATGGTTTCTACTAAAAAAGGAAATGGTTGGGGTGCAGCAGAAGAAGTTATTTTATGTGCCGATTCATTTACAGTTGGACATCCAGCACTTAATGCTGACGAAACTGTCTTATATTTTGCATCTGATATGCCAGGTGGCTTAGGTGGTAAAGATATTTGGAAAGTGCAACTTGATAAACAACGCAAACCAAAAGATTCACCGGTTAACTTAGGTCCAATGATTAATACTGCAGGTGATGAAATGTTTCCTTATGTTACTGAAACTGCCTTGTATTTCGCATCAAATGGCTTAATTGGCATGGGTGGCTTAGATAATTTTAAAGCGCCAATTTCTGGGGATGGATTTAGTGTTCCAGAAAATTTAAAATTCCCGATTAACTCAGCTGCTGATGATTTTGGGATTTGTATAGAAGCCAAAAACGAGAATGGTTTCTTTACATCTAGCCGCGCTGGTGGTAAAGGTATGGACGACATTTATGAATTTAGATTACCTCCAGTTTTATTCTCTTTGGCAGGTGTTGTAAAAGATCTTGATTCAGGAGAACCTATTATAGGAGCAACTGTAAAACTTATTGGATCAGATGGATCTAGTGTTGAAGTAAAATCTGATGCAACTGGAAATTATCGTTACGATTTCACACCAGATGGCAAGCGTTATGTAAATGCAAATATTTCTTACACAGTTTCTGGTGCTATGGAAAATCACTTAGCAGATACTAAAGATTTTACTACTGTTGGTATTGAAACACAAACTGATTTCACCAAAGATTTACAATTGAAACCTATTAAAAAAGAAGTTGGTTTCCGTTTACCTGAGATTCTTTATGATTTAAGTGCTTGGGATTTAAAACCTCAATACCAAGACTCTTTAACTGGATTAGTAAAGACAATGAATCAGAACCCAAATATTGTTATTGAATTAGGTTCACATACCGATACAAGAGGTGATAATAAGTCAAATGAAGTATTGGCTCAAAAACGTGCTCAAAGTGTTGTTGATTACCTTGTATCAAAAGGTATTGCTGGTGATAGAATGGTGGCTAGAGGCTATGGCGAAAATCGTCCACTTATGACCGATAAAGATATTGCTGCAATGGCTACAGAAGAAGAAAAGGAAGCAGCGCATCAAAAGAACAGAAGATCTGAATTTAAAGTACTAAGAGAGGATTATGTGCCTAAGGAAGATCCTAATAGCAAAATTGCTCCAAAGATTCAAAATGTTGAAGAAGAAGAATAATGCTATAATTATTTAATAAATTTTGAAGTCCCGTGCTGAATAAGTTACGGGACTTCTTATTTTTGTACCATGTTAAAAGATAAAACAAATTCAAGATACCAACAACGTGGCGTGTCTTCTGATAAAGAAGACGTTCATGCCGCTATTAAAAATGTTAACAAAGGAATTTTTCCTAAAGCATTTTGTAAAGTTGTGCCCGATTTTTTAGGCAATGATGATGAATATTGCGTTGTTATGCATGCTGACGGGGCAGGTACAAAATCTTCATTAGCCTATATCTATTGGCGGGAAACGGGTGATTTGTCGGTTTGGAAAGGAATTGCACAGGATGCCATTGTAATGAATACTGATGATTTGCTATGTGTTGGTGCTACTGAAAATATATTACTGTCATCTACTATTGGTAGAAACAAAAATTTAGTAACAGGTGAGGTAATTAGTGCCATTATTAACGGCACAGAATCCATTCTTGAACAATTAAGAAGTTATGGAATTACTATATTCAGCACTGGTGGTGAAACAGCCGATGTTGGCGATTTGGTAAAAACTTTGATTGTTGATTCAACGGTGGTCTGCAGAATGAAAAGGAAAGACATTATAGATAATTCCAAAATACAGGAAGGCGATGTCATTGTGGGTTTAAGTTCTTCTGGAAAAGCCAGTTATGAAGAAGAATATAATGGAGGAATGGGCAGCAATGGTTTAACATCGGCCAGACATGATGTTTTTAATAAATCTTATGCTACTAAATATCCCGAAAGTTTTGATAATGCAATTGAGAGTAGCGTTGTTTACAGCGGTACATGTAACCTTGAGGATGATATAAAAATTGACGAATCATTAAGTATAAAGGCTGGTAAGTTGGTTTTATCACCTACAAGAACTTATGCCCCAATCATCAAAAAAATATTGGAAAAATACAGCACACAAATCAATGGAATGGTTCATTGTAGCGGAGGTGGTCAAACAAAAATTTTACACTTTTTAGATGAAAGTTTGTCTGTTATTAAAGATCAACTTTTTGAAGTGCCCCCTCTTTTTAACTTGATTCAAAACGAATCAAAAACAGCTTGGCAAGAAATGTATAAGGTATTTAATATGGGCCATCGCATGGAACTTTATGTGAATGCCAGCATTGCTGCAGATATCATTGCCATTTCAAAGTCATTTAATGTGGAGGCGAAGATAATTGGAATGGTTAACAAGAAACAAGCCAATGAAGCGCGACTTACCATTAAAAGTAACAAAGGTACCTTCACTTATAATTAACATCTAAATTTGCTTTAGGTAATTTTAAATTCAAGGCAATAGGTATAAACCTTTGTTTTTTAAATACTTAAAATTTTAACTAATACGTTAATAACATTTAACTGTTTTACTGCTAAAATAAAAATCAAAGCGGTAAATTTCTGTTTAACTTTGAAGCATGGAATACGAGCAAGACCAAAAAAAAAATTTACCGTTTAAGCGTACAAAAAAGGCTGGCGATTTAAGTTTTAACCCCTTTGATGTTGGCAAATTGCCGCCACAAGCACCAGATTTAGAAGAAGCTGTTTTAGGAGCATTGATGCTGGAAAAAAATGCATTAGCCGCTGTGGTTGATTTATTAAAACCAGAAGCTTTTTACGTTGATGCACATAGTAGAATCTATAATGCAATACTTACCCTTTGGAAGGACAGACAGGCGGTTGATATTTTAACCGTTACAAATCAATTAAAGAAAAGTAGTGAACTAGAAATTATAGGTGGTGCTTACTATATTTCTAAACTAACCAATCGTGTAGCATCAAGTGCGAATATTGAATTTCATGCGCGTATTGTATTGCAAAAATATATTCAACGCATGCTTATTCAAATTAGCACAGAAACTATTCGTGAAGCATTTGAAGATAGCACCGATGTACTTGATTTATTAGACAAAGCCGAGTCGGGATTATTTGCGATTGCTGAGAATAACATTAAAAAGAATTACGCTAAGATGAGTGATTTGCTGCAAGAGGCCATTGAGCAAATTGAAAAAGCAAAAAATCAAGAAGATGGTGTAAGTGGTATTCCTTCTGGCTTTAGCGCCCTAGATAAAGTTACAGCTGGATGGCAACGTTCCGATTTAATTATTTTGGCTGCTCGACCTGGTATGGGTAAAACTGCTTTTGTATTGTCATTGGCACGTAATGCTGCTATCGACTTTAAAAAACCAGTGGCATTTTTCTCCTTAGAGATGAGTTCTGTTCAGTTGGTAACCCGCTTGATTTCTGGAGAAACAGGCTTAAAGGCCGATAAATTAAAAAGGGGTCAGCTAGAACCGCATGAGTGGCAACAATTGCATTCTCAAATTACTAAATTGGCTGATGCTCCTATATTTATTGATGATACACCTGCTTTAAACGTATTTGAATTAAGAGCAAAACTAAGACGTTTAAAATCAGAACAAAATATCGATATGGCTATTATTGATTACCTTCAGTTGATGACTGCTGGTGGTGAAGGTAAAGGCAATAGAGAGCAAGAAGTAAGTACCATTTCACGATCATTAAAAGCCATTGCTAAAGAACTAAATATTCCAATAATTGTACTATCGCAGTTGAATCGTCAGGTTGAATCGCGTGGGGGAGCAAATAATAGCAAACGACCTCAATTAGGAGATTTAAGGGAATCGGGTGCGATTGAGCAAGATGCAGATATGGTTATGTTTATTTATCGTCCAGAATATTATCAAATCACCCAGGATGATCAAGGAAATGATTACAGAGGTTTAGCACAAATTATTATTGCAAAACATCGTAATGGTTCTTTAGAAGATGTAAATCTGCGATTCATTAATGAAAACGCTAAGTTTACAGATTATTATACCGAAGACATGACAAGCTCAAATGCGCTAGGACCAAATGACGATTTTATTGATAGAGACTCAGCACCAAGTATTACAGTGAGTTCTAAAATCAATGATATGAGTGACGAAGATTTATTTTAATTTTTTTTAGCGCATTTATTAAATTATTCGGCTTTTCTCCTTTGGTCAGTTGCCGTCCCGAATATTCGGGATTCCTCAACGTCACTGACCAGCCATGTTTTTTATGAAATATTTTAATCAACCTCAATTTTTTTTTGCGCATTTATGGAATTTCAAATTGACTTGCATCTATGTGAAGTAATCAATTAATTCCAATAACATGAAACGCTATCTTATCATTACCCTTGCAGTTATAAGCTGCCTTGTTTTTTTATCTGGCTTAATGCAAGCCGATATTGTTTTTACTCCCGAAAAGGAAAATGCTTTTATAAAGACACTCAAAGAAAATTTTGAGCGTTTTAATAAAAAAATTCCTCAAGACCGTATTTATTTACATACTGATAAAACATTTTACAGCCCAGGTGAAACATTATGGTTTAGTGCCTATGTGCGCGATGCAGCCACCATGAAACCATCAACAGAAAGCGATATAGTGCAAGTACAATTAATATCCCCAAAAGGGAATGTTGAAAATACATATAAAATAATTTGCAAAAATGGGATAGCGGCTGGCGATTTTAGCTTTGCAGAAGGCTGTTCTGGTGGGATATACAAGATAAAAGTATTTACAAATTGGCAAAAAAATGAACCTGATAGTTTGTTTTTTGAAAAAGAAATTACAGTGCAGGATTTTATTGTACCGCATCTTAAAATGAAATTAGATTTCGATAGAAAAGCCTATGGTGGAGGTGATGAGGTAATAGCAAAATTAAATTTAGAGAGTAATGACAATAAAGTTTTAGCTAGTTATCCATTTGAATATGTAGTTCAAATAGAAGGAAATGAAATAGCCAGAACAAAAGCAGTTACTGACAATGAAGGCATCATGCACCTTAAATTTAAGTTGCCCAAAAAATTAGATAGTAATGATGGTTTATTAAATGTGATGCTCAATTATGAAGGCATCAATGAAAGTATTTCAAGAAGTATTCCTATAGTATTAAATAAAATTGCATTAAAGTTTTATCCCGAAGGAGGCGATTTAGTGGCAGGAATTCCAAACAAGGTTGCATTTAAAGCCTTAAATGAGTTTGGTAAACCTGCCGATATTGAAGGAAATATTGTTGATGGTGAAGGTAATATAGTTGGCAATTTTAGCAGCTATCACCAAGGTATGGGTGCTTTTGTATTACCTTGTGTTGAAGGTACTAATTACAGCGTTAAAATTACTAAACCTAAAGGTATTGAACAAAATTTTGCGATGCCAGAAATGCTTGATCATGGCTATGTTTTGAATGTAATTGAACAAAATAGTACAGCGTTGCAATTGTCTGTTCATGCTTCTGCAAATGAAGAATTATCGCTAATTGCACAGGTAAGAGGCAAAATTTATTACAGTACTTCTATAGAGGCAGTTCATGGCGCAATGAATGTTAACATACCAGTAAGCATGTTGCCATTTGGCGTTTGTCAACTAACGCTTTTTGATAGCAAAGGAATTGCTCGTTGCGAACGTTTGGTGTTTGTAAATCCAAACAAACAATTAAACGTATCAATCACCACAGACAAGGAGAAATATTTGCCAAGAGAAAAAGTAACTGCAAACATTAGTGTTTCCGATGAAAATGGAATGCCAATCCCTGCTCATCTTAGCTTAAGTGTAACCAATGATGAGTTGTTAAGTTTTGCAGATGACAAGCAGGGAAATATTTTGTCGCAATTGTTTTTAGAACAAGATGTAAAAGGAAAAATAGAAGAGCCTGCATTTTATTTTACCAAAGCGCCAAAAGCTGCGCAAGGCTTAGATTATGTGATGATGACTAGTGGTTGGCGCAGATTTACATGGGAGCCTGTGGTGCAAAATCAATCTCCTTGCATTAATTATAAAGCAGAGAAAGCTATTGTTAAAGGAACAGTTATCGATAATTTGAATGGTAAACCTGTTCCTGATGCTATCATAAAAATTGGCAACTTACAATTGCAAACAAATGAAAAAGGTTTATTTGTGGCTAAGCATTTAGATATTTCACAAACTTGCAAACTGCTAATTGAAATGCCTGGTTATGCTAAGTATGAAGAAGTTTTAACTGAATATAATGATCAAAAAACTATTTATTTACAAAGTAATAAATTAGTGCCAGTGGCTGTTGCCGAAAATGAAGGAATGCGTGTATTTGATGATGTACAATTAGCGGCTCCAGCAATGGACTTTGCATTTGCTGCAGGTGCACCAGCTCAGCAAAATGTAAAACGTGTTCCTCAAGAAAGAGCAAAAGCAAATAAAGACATAGCAAAGGCAGAAAAAGCTGCTGCAAGAGCTGAGCCTAAAAAGCATGAAGATTTAAAGGCAGTGCGATTGGCAGATAAAGAACTAATAGCAGAAGAAGATATGAAACCTATTGCATTTGGAAATGCTAAATTCAAAAAAAATATAAGAGCAGAAGTAAATCAAGTGCAGCAAGTGTTTAAATATTATAGAGCTCGTCAGTTTGATACTCCCGATTACAGTAAAATAAAATCAAATAATACAAGAACAGATTTTCGTAAAACTATTTATTGGAATCCCGATATAAGTATCGATAAAACAGGTAAAAAAACCATTAGCTTTTATACCAATGATGAGATTGCTTCTTTTAGATTTATAGCCGAAGGTATTGGTAGTAATGGCAATCCAGCACATGCCGAAAAACAAATATTTACCCAACTGCCTTTTGCGATGAGTGTAAAAATGCCTCTGCATTTAATTCAGGATGATGAAATAAGTATTCCATTAGTTTTAAAAAATAATTCGAGCAATAGCATAAAAGGTAAATTAAGTGTAAGTATTTCTGAAAGTATGTTAGCGCTAGAAAAACTACCTGAAGATATTAATATACCTGCGTTAGAGAGTAAAACAGTTTTATTAAAATATAAGGTTGGTGAAGCAACTGAAAGCGCAAAAATTGAACTTGCTTTTAATGCAGCGGAGGTGTCTGATGCTTTTGAGCAAAATTTTAAAATTCATGCTAAAGGTTTCCCAGTGAGTGTTTCATTTAGTGGAAAAGAAACTAATAAAGCATACATAGTTGATATCGCTAACATGGTAAAAGGTTCATTAGTGGCTTCAGCAACTGCTTACCCAAGTGTGGTTAGCGATTTAATGAAAGGGGTGGAAAGTATTTTAAGAGAGCCCGGAGGTTGTTTTGAGCAAACTTCAATGAGCAGCTATCCAAATATTATGGTAAGAGATTATTTAACTACCATAGGGCACAATGATCCTAAAATTGAAGCACGTGCCAATGAATTAATTGAACGCGGTTATAAAAAACTAATTGCTTTTGAAACTAAAGAAAAAGGTTACGAATGGTTTGGTGGCGCCCCAGGTCATGAAGCTTTAACGGCCTATGGCTTAATGCAGTTTAATGATATGAAAAAAGTATACAGTGGTGTCGACCAGGGTATGATTGACCGTACAGCAAACTGGTTAATGGCAAGTAAAGATGGAAAAGGTGGTTATAAAAAAAATCCGAGAGCACTCGATAATTTTGGCGGTGCTAATCAAAACATTACAAACGCTTATATTACTTATGCTTTAGCTTGCGCAAAATATGAAGATATAAAAATTGAATTAGATTATATTTATGAAGAAGCAAAATCCTCTAAAGACGCCTATATAATGGGTTTGGCAGCGAATGCACTTTTTGCTCATCATAAAGATAAAAGAGCGCTTGCAATTTTGAGTGACTTAATAAAAAAGCAAGATGCCGATGGCAGTTTTATGGGAGCATTTCATTCTATCACCAGAAGTACCGACAAAGCATTGCGTGTTGAAACAACCTCTCTTGCTATTTTAGCGATGCTGCAATCAGATGAAATAAATGCAAATGCATTAAATAAAGCAGTAGATTATTTAACTAAGGCACGCAGTGGGTATGGCGATTTTGGTAATACACAATCAACCATTATGGCTTTAAAAGCATTAACCCAATATGCAAATTATGCCAAGCAAACGAATGAAGATGGCGTGTTAGAAATGTATGTTGAAGGTAAAAAAGTAGCCGAACAAGCCTATAAAGCAGGTGAGCGCGAAGCCATTGTTATTAATGGTATTGAAAAGTACTTAAATGCAGGAAAAAATAAATTGGAATTAAAATATCGTAATGCTAAAAATCCTTTGCCCTATTCAATTGCAGTTTCATGGAACACAGAATTACCTCAATCGGCAAAGGAATGTATGGTGGATTTAAAAGTTAATTTAAATGACACCAAAGTTAAAACTGGCGAAACGGTGAGATTAAAAGTTAAATTAGAAAATAAAACAAACGCTGGTTTACCAAGTACAATGGCTATTATTGGTATTCCAGCCGGATGTAGCGCACAGCCATGGCAATTAAAAGAAATGCAAGACAAAAAAATAATTGATTATTATGAAATTAATGGGAACCAATTAAATATTTATTATCGTCAA
>JBILPB010000075.1:0-15286 GCA_044374175.1 Bacteroidia bacterium
TTTTATTTTTTATGCACTTAATTCAAATTATAATGATGTGATTGCACCTTTTAGCGCAGACCTAAAAAATAATCTTAGCAATGCTAGTTTATTATATACCACTATCGGTAGCGCCCCAAACAGAAGTTGCATTATACAGTGGCTTCATTATTCATACTTTCCAAACCAAGGCGACATTAGTTTTCAGATATGGTTAAATGAATCAACAAATTGCATCAAATTTGTTTATGGAGCAAATACTTATGTTAATCCTCAAACTGTTCAAATTGGTTTAAAAGGCTCAACAAATTTAGACTTCATTGCCTTAGGTGATACGGCCTGTAGTTGGGCAAACGCACAACCTTTTCAGGCAATTAATACAAATTTTCCTGTAAGTACTGCTTGTAATATGCCTGCGGGTTTTGCTTTTAATTTTGGCATGTGTAATAGTGAAAATCCATTTACTATTGGATATTTGACGGGTAAAGTTTTTAATGATGTTAATGGAAATGGGGTTCTTGATAATGCTGAGTCTGGTATAGCCAATCATATTGTGAATATTTTGCCAGGTAATTATTATGTTTCCTCTAACAATAGTGGTGATTATGCCTTTTTCTTTATTGATTCAACCCTAACTTATAATATATCTGGAGCAGCAATCAATTATTGGACACAAACCAATGCACCTGCTGTAATTTCATGCAATCCATCAACACAAAGTTGTTCCAATTTAAATCTTGGTTATCAAGCTATTCCTGGTATTCATGAGGTAGAAATTAATTGCCCAAGCTGGACAGTAAGACCTGGAATTTTAGAACCTTATAACATCAATTACCAAAACAATGGAACTGAAACGGAAAGTGATACCATTACTTTTGTGATGGATTCACTTATAAGTTTTGTGAGTGCTAATCCAACGCCTATCAGTGTTAATGGAAATACGATTCAATGGGCATATAGCAATCTAATGCCTGGTCAAACAGGAAGCATTAATTTGAATCTAATGCCTTCCTTAAATGCTGTGATGGGCGATACGGTTCATTCAATATTAAGTATTGCTCCATTGAATGATACCATTCCAAGCAACAATTTGGTGTATCTAAATCAATTGGTTACTAACTCTTTTGACCCTAACGATAAACTTGCTGAACCAAGCGGTATGATTGACGCTGGGACAGAAATCAATTACACCATTCGTTTTCAAAATACCGGAAATGCAGAGGCATATAATGTAGCTATTGTTGATACGATGGATCAAAATTTAGATTTAATGACTTTCCAATTTTTAGGGGCTTCGCATCCATGTGTGTTTACCATGGAAGGATTAGGTATAGCTAACTTCACTTTTTATAATATTATGCTACCTGATAGCGGCACCGATATGGCTGGAAGCAATGGCTATGTAAGTTACAAAGTTAAAACAAAAGCCAATCTTGTTCCTTTAACTGTGATCAATAATACAGCGGCTATTTATTTTGATTTTAATCCTCCAATCATTACCAATACCACAGCAGATACTATTCAAATGCCAGTGGTTACGGGCATCGAAAATCAAATGAATACTTATGTTATTACTGCCAAACCTAACCCAAGCGATAACAATATTGTATTTACTTTTTCAAACGATGTAAATGAAACAGCACAGCTTACAATTACTACCCTCGAAGGTAAAATAGTGTTGTCGAAAGGTAATGTGCGTTCAAAAGATATTATCAACCTTTCTGACTTAAGCGCAGGTGTTTATTTCTGCAACATTGCTTCTAAAAATTACGCAGGTAATATAAAAATTATTAAAAATTAAAGCTAAAATACAGGCCACAAGACAAAGGGGAATCAAATAATTTGGTTCCCCTTTCTTGTTTTATAAAATAAAAACTGCGGGATAATTGAATAATATTACTTTCGCAACCAAATGGGCAAGCTGCAACAAATAATCGATTATATTAGTTTTATTGGTCAATCCAATAACAGTCATGGCATACACTCTCCATTTGTTTTTAACTTATACAACGAAGTTTTAAACGTAAAAAAAGACTACTATTTATTTGGACCCATTGAATCCTTAAGAGCTTCTTACTTAAACAATCACACCATGATTAACATGATTGATTTAGGTGCAGGCTCTACTTTAGGCAAAGCCTCACAAAGAAAGATTTCTAAAATTGCAGCCTCTTCCTTACAATCGCCTAAAAATGCAGCTTTACTATTTCGTTTAGTAGATTATTTTCAACCTAAAAACATGATAGAATTAGGAACTTCCTTAGGAATAACTGCATGCTATATGGCCAAAGCAAAAAGAAACAGCCCTATTGTGAGCATTGAAGGAAATCCATCATTGGCGGAATTGGCACAACAGGGTTTTAAAAAGATGGGCATTGCTAACATCCACTTAAAAACGGGCAGTTTTGAAAAGCATTTTTTAGATACCCTGAAAGAATTTGAGCAAGCAGATTTTATTTTGTTTGATGGCAATCACCGCTTAAAACCCACACTGCAATATTTTGAAGAAGCATTGCCTTTTTCTCACGAAAATAGTGTTTTTGTTTTTGATGATATATATTGGTCAGAAGAAATGAAAGGTGCCTGGCAAAGCATTAAAAATAACTCAAAAGTTACAGTCACTATAGATTTATTCGAGATGGGATTGGTATTCTTCAAAAAAGGCCAAACCAAACAACACTTTAAACTAAGAGTGTAAAATCTTAATTAAAAGCCGACACTACGTAATAAATAATACCACCCATCAAGCCTGATACAGGGATTGTTAACACCCAAGCCCACAACAGATTTACTGTAATACCCCAACGCACTGCTGAAGCTCTTTTAGTGATACCAACACCAATAATAGCACCTGTGATGGTATGCGTAGTTGATACAGGAATACCTAATTGAGATACTGTAAACAGTGTTAAAGCACCAGCAGTTTCAGCACAAACACCTTCTAATGGTGTAACTTTAGTAATTTTTGTACCCATGGTTTTTACAATACGCCAACCACCCAGCAAAGTTCCTAAACCAATAGCCAAATAACACGAAATGGCTATCCAAAAAGGCATAGAATCTGAATGCACTTTAGTTTTTATTTTGTAGCCTTCTTTTAATTTATCATGATCAATAAAGTCACTAAAGATAGCTGCATTAGCATATTCCTGATTTAATTTCTTTTTATCAAAAATGAGTTCATCACTACCGGTATCGAAAATTTTATCGCCTTTAGTGTAAACCAACAAATTTTTCTTGTTTGGGTCATGCGGTTTAAATTTCTTTAACTTACCTTCTTCATCCTTAAATTCAATTTGAATAATTTCAGATACTTTCAAAAATGAAGGATAATCACCTTCAATTTTTCCTTCTCTGTACAAATTTCCAAACACCATACATGCTGCGCAAATAATGCCCATTACCTTTTGCGAATCGGCACCGCCATGTCCTAATGAAAATGCCGCTGAAGAAACCAATTGTAATTTTTTATACATCCCAGTTTCTCTTCCTGCCGATTGTTTTTTAGCTTGAATAAAATAATACCAAATGTAAGTTAAAACAAAAATACCTAAGGTAGCCGACAAAATGTAAAGCATAATCGGCTTCATATCTTGGTACTTAATCATGTAATCCATCAACAAATAGGTGACCCCCGATAATCCTAAAATGATAGCCATTTTTAGAATGGCATTTCTGGAAATTGTAACTAAAGCAATGATAATGGCTATGATACCTCCAATTAAAGGAGCGAGAAAGATAAATAAAATAACCTTTAAAATTTCACCCGTTTCAATCACCGAAAAACCAGCATGTGCAATAGCAGCACCAGCAAAACCTCCAATTAAAGTATGCGATGATGATGAAGGAATACCAAACCACCAAGTGAGCAAATTCCACATGGTAGCGGCAACTAAACCAGACAGAATCACATATAAATCAATAAAATTATTGTCAACCGTTTTTGCCACAGTATTACCCACACTCATATCAAAAACCCAAAACGCTGCAAAATTAAACACTGCAGCCCAAAGCACTGCTTGAAATGGGGAAAGCACTTTGGTTGAAACCACCGTAGCGATTGAATTGGCAGCATCATGAAAACCATTGATAAAGTCAAATATCAAGGCTAAAGCTATAATTACTAAAAGTAACTGCATGAAATTCTATGAATATTTAACTATGATTGACTCTAACACATTTGCAGCATCTTCGCACTTATCGGTGGCTGTTTCTAAATTTTGTAAAATCTCTTTTACACGAATCAGTTCAATAGCATCTTTTTCTTCATCAAACAATTTAGCCACTGCGGTGTCAAAAACATCATCAGCCAAATTTTCAATGCTGTTTATTTTTACACAAATTTCCTTCACTTTTTCAATGTTCTTTAAATCTTTAAGCGCTATAATACCGTTGTGTAATTGCTCATTGCCCTCTAAGATTAATACTGCAAGGTCGATCATCGCCTGCGAAGGCTGCTTTAAATTATACAACTGAATTCTTTTGGCCGAACCATGTATAAAATCTAAAATATCATCAACAACAGAGGCTAAGTTATGTATATCTTCTCTATCAAAAGGCGTAATAAAAGATGAACTTAATTCATGAAAAATATCATGGGTAATTTGATCTCCTTTATGCTCCAACTGTTCAATTTCCTTGATATATGCATCTCTTTCAACAATATCTTTTGTTTTGAGCGCTTTGATTAAAATTTTAGAAACATCTAAAAGGTTAGCCGATGCTTTTTCAAAAAGAGGGAAAAACTTTTTATCTTTTGGTGAAAATAATTGTAAAATATAATCAAATTTCATAGTTAATTTTTCTAAGATGCAGCTCAAAAGTAGATGTTTCAAGGATTGAAAAGGGCACTTAATGATTCCTTAACATTGAAATGATGTTGGCTTAATATAAGTAATAGTCAGCCCTTGATAAGCAAATGAAGCATTTACTTGATTAAAAGGTAAAGTGCTTCATAAATTCAATAATTTGTATGCCTTAATTAACTTTAAAAACCGTAATAAACTCCGAATTGGCATATTCTAAACTGAACAACTTTTTGTTTTTAAATTCCGCATGATCATTGGGGTCATACCTGTAATTAGTGATGTAATAATCAGCTTTACGCTCATCATCCACAAATTCTATCCTACAGTTTTTAATGGTTTGATTCAGAAACAAGTAATTATAATAAGCTGGACTGCTTGTAGCGTAAATTTTTATCTTTTGACGTTGGTCCAATTGTAAAATCTTTTCAAAACCTTGTTTAAAAGAGACGCCCCAAAAATCAACATCATTTTTCTGTATAATTTCATTGCGTTTTTTCTCTGGAATCTCATTAAAATAAACGTAATGATAAGGATGCGATTGAACCATTTTAATTAATTCAAAGCTAGTGAATAATATGGCTACAAAAATAATGGACCAGCTATATTTTTTAAGATAATTTGAAAGTGCAGAAAGCCCGTATAAACCACTTATAATTAAAAAAGGATACACAAAATAAACATGCCTCCAGGAGTCGTATAATGTAGAGTTGAGATATATAATAATAACTATTGGGCCACTTAAAAAACTTAAAACCATCCAATGGTTGAGGGTCTTTTCCTCTAAAAAAAATGAAACTTTTTTTCTAATTAAATCATTAAAAAAAAGTAGTACACCTATTGAAAAAGCAAACAAATAAAATACAGGAGTAGTAATGGCAATCCATTTAGGCAAGTAATACCATGGCGAATGAATTGATCTGATATGCTCGCCCATTAAATAGGTATAACCATCCCATCTAAATTTACTCATATTGTTAAATGTTGTGATAAAATTTTGAAATGGATTTTCCCATAAGAATGGCCAAAAGAGATACACAAAAACAGTGCTTAAAATTAAGTACACCAATAGAATTTTAATTAAGTTAAGCCAGAGAATAGCTTGTTTGTTATTAAATGAATTACTGGCTAAAAATGCCATTAGAAAAAAGATTGTAAAAGGAATAATAATGATGCCCGTTATTCTGATATTGATGAGCAAACCTGTGACAAATGCATGTAATATAGCCCGGCTATAATTTTGTTTTTGAATAAGTAATAGCAATGTGTAAAAGGCAATGATATAAAAAACCATCAATGGAATGTCTTTTGAATTAAAGAACGAGTGCCCATAAATTCTTGGACTCAGCACCAGCATCGCCATCCCTATGGTGGCCCATTCGATGCTAAATTTTAGCTTTAGCAACAAGGCATAAAAAAAAACTAAGCCCACAAAAAAAATCAAAAAACAGCATAAATGGCGCGCTTCGATGCTTGCATTAAAATTATTTGCAAAAAGCTTAACTTCCATGGCATACAGTGGCAACTCAATGAGTACGCCATAATCTTTGTCCATAAAAGTTTTTAATGCCTGATCATGATGAAAAACATAGTTGTACGACACCTTACCCATGTCTCTTTGCAAATACTCATCCCAATAAGTACCGTAGGTTTTATAGGTAAGCAAGCCTGTGATTAATACAACAGCCAATAAAACAATGGCAAGGAAATGCTTTCTAAAAATGAATTTTAATCCCAAAATAATTTCAGCGTTTGAGTGACAAGTAAGTACAAACAAATTAAGGAAAGAAAATTGATTAATGCAATATTTCCTTTTCTTCGCATAAATAATGCTCTTTTTGAAAGGCAGAAAAGCAGGAATCAGTATGGCGATAAACCAAATTGGTGAAAGCATTTAATAGTTGGGACTTATTGTCACGCGCAGAATGCGCGCGCCAATTAAGGTAATAATTTGAAGATGGTGTTAGAAATAGTATAACTCATTGTCACGCGCAGGATGCGCGCGCCAGTTACATCTTACAACAAAGCCTCAATAATTTTCTCTACAGAATAGCCATCAGCCTCGGCCTTGTAATTTCTTACAATACGATGGCGCAATACAGATAAGGCTACTGCTTTTACATCATCAATATCTGGAGAATATTTTCCTTGAATCATGGCATGGCATTTTGCTCCAATCACTAAGTTTTGAGAAGCACGCGGACCAGCACCCCACGATAAATAATCTTTTACCATTTGCGGCGCCATATCAGAGTTAGGACGTGTTTTTACAACCAACTTCACAGCATACTCCATCACATTATCGGGCACTGGAATTTTTCTTACCAAATCTTGATAAAACAAAATTTCTTCGGCATTCAATGTTTTATTGAGTGTTGGTTTATGGTCTTGTGTAGTACTTTTTACAATAGCTAATTCTTCCTGAAAGCTAGGATAATCGAGCCACACACTAAACATAAAACGATCTAATTGCGCTTCGGGTAATGGATAAGTTCCTTCTTGTTCAATAGGATTTTGTGTGGCCAACACAAAAAATGGATTGCCTAATTTATAACGCTTTCCAGCCACAGTTACCGATTTTTCTTGCATGGCCTCTAACAAGGCCGATTGAGTTTTTGGAGGTGTTCTGTTGATTTCATCGGCCAACACAATGTTAACAAACAATGGCCCTTTGATGAATCTGAAATTACGGGTATCATCTAAAATTTCGGAACCAATAATATCCGAAGGCATTAAATCTGGGGTGAACTGAATACGGCTAAACTCCAAGCCTAGCGCATCAGAAATGGTATTTACCAATAAGGTTTTGGCCAAGCCTGGTACACCAATTAACAGGCAATGCCCTCTACTAAAAATGGAGATTAAAACATCCTTAATAATATCTTGCTGACCAACAATCACTTTTGCAATTTCTTGGTTGAGCGCATTGTATTTCTTTACAAATTCATCTACTGCTTCTACATCCGATTTCATATTTGATTCGTAATTTAATGTTATTGTTTATTTTGTTCCGATTTACTTAATGGTTCATCAAACCAATCGTATTTTAATTTGCACTTTCTAAACTCATCATCAATTTTTACATAGGTTAAAGCTCTTCTTTTTTTAACCCAGTTTTCAACCGTTTTCTGTTGTTTTTTAACCAGTGCTACATTCTGTAATTTTTGATAATCTTCCTTTAAATTGGCTTTGTGTGGCTCAGTGCGCTCTTTTAAATATAAAATACGATATGCTTGCTTGCCATCGTTAGTGGTAAACTTAACTGGTGCCGACATTTCGCCCACTTTTAATTTATCTATCGTAAAAAACAAGCCTGCATCCATCTCACTTGTTTCGAAACGCGTGGTTCCTGAGTTTTGATTTACAAGCGTTCCACCATTATATTTTGTTTCTGTATCGTCCGAAAATTTGTTCGCAGCATCTTTAAATTCCATTTTCTCTTTTTCAATCACTGTTTTTATGGAATCAAGATACTGTTGTGCTTTTAATAGATCGCTGTTAAGTACTTTTGGCACCATTAAAATATGTCTTAAATTGGCTTGCTCACCTCTTCGTTCAACCATCTGAATAATATGAAAACCATATTGCGATTCAATTACAGGAGAAACATCCTTGCCTTGCAAACCAAAACCTGCTGCCGAAAATTCAGGAACTAATTCGCCTCTAACTTTAAAACCAAGTTCGCCACCATAAGCAGCAGAGCCGTCTTCAGAGTATAATACAGCTAATGCAGCAAAGTCTTCGCCTGCAATAATTCTGTCTCTTAATTTTTGTAATTTTTCTTTTACAGCCGCTTTCACTTCTTCATTTACCGGTGGACGTTTCACAATTTGGCAAATTTCTACTTCGCTGTTTACCATCGGCAAACTATCTTTTGGCAAAGTGTTATAAAAAGCACGCACATCTGCTGGGGTTACCTTAATATCTTGCGTAATTTTACCCTGCATTGTTTTAGCCAACAAAATTTTACGTAAATCATCTTTATAATCGGCCTTTAACTCTGCAATGGTTTTGCCCATAAATTCTTCCAATTTCTTTTCAGAACCAGCTTGGGCAACATAATAACGCATTCTTTGGTCTAACTCACCTTCTATTTGGGCATCGCTTACTGTAACGCTATCCAACTCGGCCTGATGCACTAATAATTTTTGAAAAAGTAGTTCTTCTAAAATGGTACATTCATCTACCGGCAAAGAATCGTTTCCTTGCGATTTTATTTGTTGTAATTCGTTGTCTAAGTCAGATTGAAGGATAAGGTTATTACCCACCACAGCTACCACTTGGTCAATAATTTTGCCCTTAGGTTGTGCATATGCAAAGCCCGAACAAATTATTAAAAAAGAAACATAAAATAACCTCAACTGCACCATTTTTATGTATTAAAAGAGCCGTAAAGATACATTTAGCTACCAATTTTACGTAATATGAAATGTAAAATATGCTAAAAGGGGCCGCTTAAGATGTTATCGATATACTATTTTGAAAAAACTTAGCCGACAAAACAATCGACAATGGTAACTTTAAGAAATAAAAACAATTGCGAATCATACTCAACTTGAATATTTTTTCCTAAACAAACTTAAAATTACTTGCTATACTTAGGGCAATAAAATAAGCAATAAATAAAGATAGAAAGAACGATATTGCTATTTGAACCTTAGTAGTGTTAATTCCCAAACGTATTAACAATTTCTTAAGAAGAAATTTATAAACAAAGTAGGTAATCACAACTGATGTGATCCCCCATAAAAATAAGAAAAAATCTGGAGGTATTATAAAAGCTAGATTCATAAAAAAATAGTATAGTTATTAAGGATTTTTTATTTCTTTTCGAATTTGTTTACCTTAAACTATAATCATGTGTTTTATTGATTATATCCATCAAATATAATGCATTTGGCTATATAGAAAAAATGGATAACCCTTTATAATTTTTCAACTTTTGACTTAAGCATTTCTAAAAAATCCAATAGGCCAATCACTTCAACACCATTATTGAGGGGATAACTTTCATTATTAGCATTAACTATAAATTTGTGCGTAGCTTTAATGTCGTTGCAGGCCTCAAAAAAACCTCTACCCAACTTTGGTGCAGTTGATTTTTTAATTTCAATCGCCCAAACCTCTTGTTGAGGGGTTTGCAAAACTAAATCAATTTCAATTTGAGTTGCAGTTCGATAATAACTATAAGTCCATTGATTGTTTAAAATATTTAATATGCTTTCAGTAACAAATCCTTCCCAGCTTGCTCCCATTGCCGGGTGTGAAAGTAATGCTTCTATGTTTGACAAGCCTAAAAGAGAATGTAAAATTCCTGAATCTCGAAGATAGATTTTAGGCGTTTTTACCAATCTTTTTTTTATGTTGCCCGACCAAGGAGATAATTGCCTTACCATATAAAAATCGGTTAGTACATCTAAATGACTTTTAATTGTAGTATGACTTAATTCCAAGCTTCTACCCAGTTCGCTATAGTTAATTTGATTTCCATTATAATGCGCAAGCATTTTCCAAAATCTTTTGAGTATTGGTGGAGCAATATTTACTCCCATTGAAGGAAGATCTCTTTCCATATATGTTGAGATAAAATCAATTCTCCAGAGCCAACTATCTTGATTGCTAGAAGCTAAATAACTATCGGGAAAACCACCCCTTAACCATTTTTTTTCAAGATCAAAAGGGTCTCCTTCTTCTTGATAGAGCTCAGATGTTGTAAATGGAGTTAACTCCAAGTATCGGATTCTACCGGCTAATGATTCAGAAGACTTTTGAAGCAGTTCTCTTGAAGATGAACCCAATAACAAAAAATGGCCGGCCTTTTCGCCCTTACGTTTTCTTGCATCAACAATGCCTCTAATTATTCGAAATAAATCAGGTTTTCGCTGAACCTCATCAATTACTAATAATTCATCTGAAAATCTTTTTAAGTAAGCCTCTGCATCGGCCAACTTATTAAAATCACTATCTGATTCTAAATCCAAGTAGTTTGCTTTTTTTTTAACCCTCTGGGAAACTTCAATGGCAAGTGTCGTTTTACCAACTTGTCTTGGCCCCAATAAGGCAACAACTGGCATGGCTTCTATAGCATCATAAAGTCTTTCTTGTATTTCACGTTTTATCATTGTCAACAAAGATACACACAAACTTGCAAATTGCAAACTATGTTTTCAATTTGCAAGGATAATTGCTTTTATTTTCAGTTCATTGGGCAATCTGGCTATATGCAGTTCACCCAATTTTCCCCTCCTTCAACCCCAACAACTTCTCCTTCAACAATCTCAAATAGGCAATGGCTTGTTCGCGTTTGTCGTCAAACATTTCGGGGCTTTGTTCTAAATATTGTTTGGCGCCTTGTATGGTAAAGCCTTTTTCGTTAATTAATTCATTTACTTTAGCAATGGCTTCAATATCTTTGGTGGTAAAAAGGCGGTTGCCATTCTTATTTTTATGGGGTTTTATAATTTCAAATTGCTTGTCCCAAAAACGTATTTGTGAGGCATTTAATTTCAGCATGGCAGCCACTTCGCCAATGGTGTAATATAACTTTTCTATTTCTTTTTCTTTGTAAGGCATCGCGTTCAAAAATACAAAATAAGAAATAGCTTGCTTAAATTATTATTGAAAATACATTGATTGCGTTAAAACTTTTCACTCTGCAATTTATAGAGTTCATCTGTAGAAACAAATGCAACAAAGCCTTTTTTGGCTAATCCTTTTATCAACATTTTATCTCCACTCCAAATTTTACATGTAAAATGTTTTGATAAAGCTATATAAGGAGCATCTTTAGGATCAATGTCGGCAACTAATTTCTCTGCAAACAACCATGCTGTAGGCTTAATTTGTTCTTCAGAAATAAAATTGATATCCTTACATATTTGAAATTCCGCTTCTCGAAATTGTTCTACATTCATTCCCGAAATTTTGCTTAATTTATGATGATACTTGTAAATTTCTGTTCGCAAAAAAATTGGCGCAATAAAATTGAAATTATTACCTGAATTTATAAGTAGGTCGCCAATTTTTCCTTTGGAATTCAAGATGCCACTAAAAACTATGTTTGCATCAACAATAAGATTCACTTTAAAAACTTCTTTTTGTTCTTTGCCCACCAATCTGCGTTCATTTCATCAGCAAGTTCATCAATATCCTTTTGTTTAGCTTTTGATTTAGTAGTTGCTTCAAGGTATTTAATATAATCGATCAATCTTTGTAAGCCAAAACTATCAATAGAAGAAGAAACTGTAATTGTTATTTGCTTATTGTTTGTTCTATCAATTATCATGATTTTTTTTTCGTAAGTCAAAGATAAAAAAAATAATTAAGTGTTTCTAATGTTTTTTTATCAGTTGAATGAGTAAGTTAAAATGATTATTTATACTTTTAATTTACATTGAAAATTAGAAATAGCATGCTTAATTTATTATTGAAATATTGAAAAGCCCATAAAAAACTTCATCTTTGTTATTAAAAGCAACGCATTTTAAAATGAAAGAAGCAGTAATTGAACATAAAATTATCTTTAAAGCCACACCCTCACAAGTGTACAATGCCATTATGGATGCCGAAAACCATAGCGATTTTACCGATTCAGAAGTGGTAATTGTAAATCAGGAAGGCACCATTTTTTCGGCTTATGATGGTTATATCGAAGGAAAAAATGTGACTTTAATTGATGGAAAAAAAATTGTTCAACTGTGGCAAGCGCTCGAAGAAGATTGGCCCGAAGAACATGTTTCGGAAGTTACTTTTGAATTTGAACCACATGCCGATGGCACCTTAATGTTGTTTACGCATAAAAATGTGCCCGAAAAAATGTTTAAATCAATTGAACAAGGTTGGAAAGATCATTACTGGGCCTTAATGCACGAATGGTTTGAAGCATGAATGCGCTTTCGGTAAATATTAAATGTTTATTACATATCGCTTTAATTACATTTATTGCATTGCAAACAAAAACAATAAAAGCGAATACAGATTCCTTAAAATATGCCAAGGATTATGCAAAAGCCAAACAATATCTTACCGAAGGAAAAAAGCAAAAAGCATTAAAATCCTTATCAAAACTGGTAAGCGAAAATACTTTTCGACCCGAGGCGTCTCTGTTAATTGCACATGTGCATGAAAACGATAAAAATTACACAGAGGCAGCTAAATATTTTACATTGGCTTTGAGGGCAAAACCTAAAGATGCTCTGCTCTATTTTAGCAGGGGAAATTGCTACTTTGCTTTAAAGAAATTTAATTTAGCTGTGGCTGATTATAATACCACCATACGTTATGATTCCTTATTTTTAGGCGCTTACAACAACATGGCCTTAGCTCGTATTTTTAACCAAGGTAATTCAAAAGAAAATATTAGGGAGGAATATTTTAGAATTGCACGAGATAACATCAAAAAATTTGAACAAAAAGGCGATATTATCGATACACAAGTGTTGCAAAATTTAGGCCTCATTTATTTGTACCTATTCGATTTTAAATCATCCGAAAACTACTTTAACCGCATAATTTTGATTGACAGCACCCATGCCAACGCCCATTTTTATAAAGGTTTATGCAATTATTATTTAAGAGCATTCGATTTAGCATTAATATCCTTTAAAAAAGCAAATGACTATCATTACGAAAATAAAAATCAATTAGAGGAGTTTATAAGTTTTACTACTTTCGTGATTGAACAAATGAAATTACCCGAAAACAAAAAACAATGACAACACTACCAAAAGGAAGTAAAAAGCTCATAAATGCCTGGTCCACCTACGATTTGGCTAACTCTGTTTACAACCTTGTAATAACTGCAACTATTTTTCCTATTTATTACAACGCGGTTACTACCATTAAAAATGATACTGGTGAAGTGATTAGTGATACTGTCAATTTTTTAGGATATAATTTCAAGAATTCTGCCCTTTATGAATATGCTATTGCCTTTGCCTACTTGATTGTAGCCATCCTATCTCCGGTATTATCGGGTGTTGCCGATTATGGTGGAAGCAAGAAAAAATTTATGCAAATATTTTGTTACTTAGGCGCTGTGTCATGTTTACTAATGTATTTTTTTGATAAAGATACAGTAACGCTGGGCATCATTTTGGCTGTTTTAGCTTGTGTTGGCTATAGCGGTAGCATGGTTTTTTATAATGCCTATTTACCCGAAATTGCTGAGCCCGAGCAGCAAGACAAAGTTAGCGCCAAAGGATTTGCTATGGGCTATTGGGGCAGTTCATTATTACTCATTATAAATTTAATGATGGTTCAAAAGCCTGAATGGTTTGGTTTAACCTCTGCCGGACAAGCCACTAAAATTGCCTTTTTAACGGTGGGTTTATGGTGGGCTGGTTTTGCACAAATTCCATTTTATTATTTACCAAAAGGTGAAAGAAAAGATGGCAAAAGAACCACACTAATAAAAGGATATCAAGAACTTGCTAAGGTGTGGGCTGAATTAAAACACAATATTCAATTAAAACGATTTTTAGCAGCGTTTTTTATTTATAGCATGGGCGTGCAAACCGTAATGCTTGTAGCAACCTTATTTGGTTCCAAAGAAATAAAAGATGCCGAAGGCAAAGGGATGGATACAGGAAAATTAATTACAGTAATCCTAATTATTCAGTTTGTAGCCATGGCAGGGGCTTATTTATTTTCTTTTTTATCTCGAAAAAAAGGTAATTTGTTTACCCTTAAAATTGCCACTTTATTTTGGGTAATAGTTTGTATTGGCACGTACGCTTTTGTTTTTACACCAACGCATTTTTATTTAGTTGCGGTGTGTGTTGGCTTGGTAATGGGTGGTATTCAATCGCTTTCAAGAAGCACGTATAGTAAAATGTTACCCGAAACCAAAGACCATACTTCGTATTTTAGTTTTTATGATGTATGCGAAAAAATGAGTATTGTTTTAGGTATGCTCTGCTTTGCTTTAATAACCGAAAACAGTAGTTCTATGCGCACCCCTATCTTGGCTTTAATTGTATTTTTTGTAGTTGGCTTTTTGCTTTTGTTACGCATCCCAAAAATGCAAGAACAAAGTAGTTAAATATCATTATAAAAATTAAAAGAATATTAAGTTTAGTTAACGAGTTAAAATTGTTAGAAGACAACCAACAAATAATAAATTTAAGTAAATAATGTTTGAAATAGGTAGTAAAAAGTTTGTTTATTTAATTGCCTTTATTTGTTTTACAAGCACTTTATTGCTTATCTTTTTAAGCAAGGGCACATACGATCCCGGTGATGGAGTTCAGCATTATTTGATAGCAAAATATGCCATAAAGCACCCGCTGCTTTTATTAGACCATTGGGGGAAGCCACTGTATACGCTACTATGCATGCCTTTTGCTCAGGCTGGTTTTATAGGCAGTAATATTTACAACCTTATTTGTAATAGCACAACTTCATTTTTGGCTTATCAAATAGCGCTTAAGATGGAATTTAAAAATGCCTGGGTAGCTTTTGTTTTGGTCTTCTTTTCTCCCTTGTTTTTTATGACATCTTTT
>JBILPB010000216.1:0-4151 GCA_044374175.1 Bacteroidia bacterium
AAAAGGAAGAAGAATTTTATTAAAACCGCAAGCTGTTATAAAAGAAGAAAATGGTTTTGTAGCTCAACAAATAATGCCTTCCGAAAAAACCAATATTGTTGATTCATTTTTTACAGCCATAAGTCAAAAAAACGATTTTAATGGAACTGTGCTTGTTACAGTAAAAGATCAGATAATTTATAAAAAAGCGTTTGGTTACGCTAATTTTAAAACAAAAGATACGCTTTCAGAAAATTCTATTTTTCAACTTGCTTCGGTGTCAAAACAGTTTACAGCTGTTTCCATTATGATGTTGCAAGAGCAGGGATTGTTGGATTACCAAGATGATGTTACAAAGTTTTTTCCAGAATTTCCATATAAAGGCATTACCATCAAATTATTGCTTTCGCACAGGTCGGGTCTTCCTAACTACATGTATTTTTGTGATGAATTTTATAAAGATAAAAGTGTTGCACTCACCAACATGGGCATGATTAATTTGATGATTAAAAACAAGCCGCCTGAATATTTTCCACCCGATAAAAAATTTAACTATTGCAATACCAATTATTGCATTTTAGCTGCCATTGTTGAAAAAGTGAGCAAGCAAACATTTGCCAGCTATGTAACCAATAATATTTTTAAACCTATTGGCATGCACTATTCATTTATTGGCAATCAAGATAGCGCTAAGTATGCTCAATATGTGGCAGCAGGGCACGATGAAAATAACAAGCCTATAAAATGGGATTACATGGATGGGATTCTGGGCGATAAAGGTATTTTTAGTTGTGTAAACGATTTAAATAAATGGGATATGGCCTTATATTCTGGTAAAATAATTAAAGAATCTACTTTAGCAGAAGCCATGAAACCAGCCAATGGCGACATGATAGGTTCAAGAAATTATGGTTATGGATGGAGAATTAAATTCTTAGCAGATCAAACACCTTTATTTTACCATGGTGGATGGTGGAAAGGCTATAACACTTATTTTATGCGTAATCCTAAAGATCACAGCTCTATTATCATATTGAGTAACAAAGTAAATTGGAGTTTTAATTCCATAACTGCTTTTATCCCGCTCTTTTATAATCAAAAGCCTACCAAGGAAATAGAAACTATTTAAGCCATTACTGTTTCCTTTTCGTCAAAAGCAATACCATATTGCTCCAACTCTTTTAATATGGGCTCATATATTTCGGGCATAACAGGAATTTGAACACCTCTCAACTTAATTTCACCTTTTATTAATCTTCTTACAGCCATCGCCAAAGGCAAGCCTACAGTTTTTGCCATAGCCGTTTTTTCATTGTTTTCGCCAATAACCACTAAAGTGCTTGTACTTGCTTTTTGTTGACCATTATTAGTGGTGTATTCAAACAAATGTTGCATCACAATCATATCTTTATCACGCGGCTCAAGGAACCATTTCTTTTCAAGTAAATGCTGCAAAATCATGGCAGGACTTGCTTTTTTTAAACCTATCACCTGGTCAGCTAAGATGCCAGTCCATAGTATCATTTGAATGATTTTATCATTCACACTTCTGTCAGTAAAGGCACATAATCTTAAAATCAAATCTTCACCTGTGCCAGGTAAAAAAGCAGCAATAAAATTGGCATAAGTATAATTTTCGGGCAACTCAATTTGAATGCTATCATCAGTTAAACCCAGCATCACAAATACTTGCCACGCTTCGCAATACAAATGTTGTCTAAGCGTACCTCGCACCATGGTCGATATATTTTCAATACCATATATTTTACGATAACTCAAGCTATCCCGATTGGCATAGGCATCAAACTTACCATAACCTTCTACTTCAATCAGCTCGGAAGAGGCAAATAGACGGTGATAAGGCAGGTATTTATATTTTCCATTCAGCATAAACTGGGCAGTACTTTGCCCGGCCAAAATTACATTGCGCGGATTCCACGAAAATTTGTAGCCCCAAGGATTATTGTTGCTTTCAGGCGCTACCAAGCCTCCACAAAAAGATTTAAAGGAAGTTAATTGCCCACCGTTTTTTTGTATTTCATGAATCACTTTCATAGCCGATAAGTGATCAATGCCCGGATCCAAGCCAATCTCATTCAATAATAAAACATCATTAGCTAAAGCACTTTCATTCAAACTCATTATTTCGGGCGACACATAAGAAGCTGTAACCAAATGTTTTTTTAGATGCACACAATCTTGTGCCACAGGAAAGTGCATAAATGCCGGCAACATGGATATGACAATGTCAGCTTCCTGTATTTGTTTTAACCTGTCATTGGCGTTATTAATATCAAGCACAATGGCGCTGCTATTTGGTAATCCTTTGGTTTTATGCAAGGCAGCTTCCATACTCAAATCGGCCACTGTCAATTCAAAATTTTCGGCAACAGCATAACTCAATAAATAATCTATCAAATAACCCGATGATTTGCCTGCACCAATTAAAAGTACTTTTTTCATATAATAATTACCTAAGATGTAGTATAGATTTAAACGTTTTCAATAAAATGGCCATCCTTCATCACCAATTTTCTATGGGCCATTTCTGCCAAATCGTTGTTGTGGGTTACAATTATAAAAGTTTGACCTAATTCCTTTTGCAAGTGCACAAATAAAGCATGTAACTCAGCCGAATTTTTTGCATCTAAATTGCCCGAAGGCTCATCAGCCATCACCACCAAAGGATTATTGATAAGAGCCCTTGCTACAGCCACTCTTTGCTGTTCACCACCCGATAGTTCGGCAGGTTTATGATTTGCCCTATGCTGCAAGCCCAATAAACCCAACAATTCCATGGCTCTTTTCTCAGCTTCTTTTTCCGATTTTTTTGCAATGTAAGCAGGAATACAAATATTCTCTAAAGCAGTAAATTCGGGCAATAAATGATGAAACTGGAATACAAAACCTATTTTTAAATTACGGAATTGTGCCAATTTATTATCCTTTAATTTAAACACATCTTCACCATCAATAAGCAAGGTGCCCGAATCAGCTTTTTCAAGTGTCCCTAAAATATGTAGCAAAGTAGATTTTCCTGCGCCAGAAGCACCGGTGATACTTACCATTTCACCCTTTTCAACACTAATGTCAACATGATTCAGCACGGTCAACCTGCTTGCAGAGTCGTAGTGTTTACTTATATTTTTAGCTTCAATTAATACCATTTCAAAATTTATATCGCGCGAAGTTATTAATTTAAATAATAGGGGAGGCGCATTAAAGTGAAACATTTATACATAAAAACAGCTCAGGTGTTTTGGGCAAATCCGCCCTCCCGTAAAAGGAGGCCGGTCGCGCTTTCCACGGTGCATGGCACCTTGTTTCAATCGCTTTTGCGTAGCGTTTTTTTTAGGCTGTTGAAAGCCCAGTACACCCTTTTAGGTCACACTGAGCAAAGAGAAAACACTGTGCATCCTTTTATGTCACTCTGAGCGAAGCGAAGAGTCCTAAGCGGCATGGATTGGATGCATTAAAGGAACATTATTGCTAATTTTAAACAACTTAGTTTTTTTTCTGCACGCAAGGTTGCTTCGCTTTGCTCTGCAAGACAAACGTTTTGGCTTTTGTAAGGGATGACCAATACTTGTGCACGCGTCCTGCGCATGACTTACTCTTTGTTGGTGTTATCACCAACAAAACATTTATTCCTTCACCAACCTGCAAACCTGAGTCCCATTCACCCTCGCCACATAAATACCTTTTGGAAACGATTGTAAATTAATAATTTTAGCATTGCCTTGGCTCAACACCAATTCACCCATCATGTTAAAAACTTCTATTGTTTTTATGTTTTGGCTTTCATTGAAAGTAAAAATACCGGTGCTTGGATTAGGATATAACCAAAAGCGGAACGCTTGCGGTAGCGTATTATTTGTTTTTACCGTCATATCAAAATTATTTTGAGTGGTGTTGGTAACAATAGGAGCATTATAATCAAAATAAATATAAGCTGTATTTTCTATTTGTGTACCGTTGGGCAAGTTTGGCAATGGCTTTAAACGATATTGAAAATAACCCATACTGCCTTCATAATCTGTGGTACTATCGGGTAACATAATATTATTGAATCTCACCGTTAAAATATTTCCATTGATGGTTATTTGCGCTGGATGCGAATAACCGCGCACTTCAAAAGAATTGATATCCAAATTAGCATCTAAAGTATCTCT
>JBILPB010000076.1:0-15181 GCA_044374175.1 Bacteroidia bacterium
CCACTACCACTACTCCTTGCGCTGGGCCAACACTAATGGCAACAATAGGTACAGGAACATCTTCTAACTCAACAACAGGTTATCCAGCTGTTTTTGGTAACTTTTATTGGGGTGCAAGACATCAAATACTATATACAGCTGCTGAGTTAAATGCAATGGGCTTTATTGGTGGCAAAATCACGTCTATTGCTTTCAATATTTCTAGCTTGAATGCTAGTGTTGTTACCTATAATAACTTTGAAATACGCATGAAATGTACAAGTGCTAGTGCTTTAACTAATTGGGAAAGTGGTTTATCAGTTGTTCATCCTGCACAAAATCATAACGTTACACTTGGTTGGAATACTTTTCAACTCGCAAATATTTATGAGTGGGATGGCGTTTCGAATCTAATAGTTGAAACATGCTTTAACAACAGTGCTTGGGATGATAACTGCTCAAACACATTCACAAATACTGCATATAATTCTGTTTTATATTATAGAGCTGATATGGCTGGGGTTTGTTATAGTGGAACACCTACTACATCAACTGAAAGGCCAAATATACAAATCGGCTATTGCGGAGGTACTGCAAATCCAGCCAACTATACCTATGCATGGACACCTGCAAATACTGTAAGTGATCCTACAATAATAAACCCAACAACAATTCCTCCAGGCTCACCAAGTTATCAAGTAATTGTTACTGATATAGCTGGTGGTTGTAGTGATACAGCTATCGTTGTTATTCAAAACAGTGTGGTTCCTCCTGATCCAACCATTATTATTCCTGCACAAACTTTTTATTGTATCAATGATCCGGCTTTGGCTATTGCAACCATAACACCAGGTGGTGTTTGGACTGGTACAGCCATTAATGTAGCTGGCGTGTTTACACCTAATGTAGCTGGTGTAGGTAATCATGAGTTAGTTTATACCATTTATGCAACACCAACTTGTTTTATTTCTGATACCGTGTTTTTAGATGTGGTGAGTTCCCCTAATGCCACCATTACAACAACCAACAATATGCAGGTTTGTATTTCATCAACGCCATTTTCTATGATTTCAGCTGTTGCTGGTGGTGCTTGGACTGGCCCTGGTATTTCACTTTCCGGATTATTCGACCCATCCCTAGCAGGTGCTGGCACACATGATATTATTTATACTTTAGGTGCCGGTAATTGTATCGAAGATGATACGATTTCAATTACTGTAATTGATTTACCTAGCGACTCATTAATTCCTGCCGGACCTTTCTGCGAGAATGATGTAGTTTACGACTTACAAGCAATTACACCAGGTGGTGTTTGGTCTGGAACCGGCATTAATAATGCAAGTCAGGGCTCTTTTGATCCTGCTGTGGCTACACCAGGGTTACACATCATGACCTATACTTTTACAAGTGTTTGTTCTTTTGTACAAACTATGCCAGTTATTGTAAAACCAAATCCAACTCTACCACTTATTTCTAATAACTCGCCAATGTGCGAAAGACTTGATTTGAATTTTATTACAACAACTATTCAAAACGCTACATACAATTGGACAGGGCCAAATGGATTTACATCCAACCTGCAAAATCCATCCATTTTAAATGTTACCTATGCCGATTCGGGCGACTATCAATTATACATTGTTGTTGATGGCTGCTTAAGTCCAGTAGCAACTAGTTTAGGTGCTGTTTGGCCAACACCTCCAACACCAGTTATTGTTACCAATAGCCCGCTGTGCGAAGGTCAAACACTTTATTTAGAAACTGATAGTTTCCCAAATGCAAGTTATTTTTGGTCGGGTCCAAGTGGCTTTAGTTCTAATGAAAGAGAACCTGTTATTGGGTATGCTACAGCAGTAAATTCAGGAACTTATGAAATAATAAAAATAGCAAATGGTTGCTCGAGCATAGCAACTGCTTCTGATGTAACAGTTAATCCAACACCAATTTCACTTTTTTATGCGCTACCCGAAGAGGTAAGTATTATTAATCCGGTGGTTGAATTTTCTAGTCAAGCCACAACAGGTAATAATATTACTTACCTGTGGGATTTTGGAGATAACAACAATACAACGGATTATAGCCCAACACACTTGTATGTTGACACAGGAACCTATATTGTAAAATATACTGTAACTGACGCGCTTACAGGTTGTGAATCAGAAACAGAAAAAACAGTAATTGTAACACCTTATTTCCGTTTATTTATTCCAAGTGCATTTTCTCCAAACGGAGACGGATTAAATGATATATTTGAAATAGCGGGTAATGCCATCGAAGAATATGATTTAAATATTTTCGACAGATGGGGAGGTAAACTTTATCAATCTGGCAATATCAGCCAACCATGGGAAGGTAAGATAAGTGGTGGTCTTGATGCCCCTCAAGGAGCCTACGTGTACCTAATAAAGTTAAAAGATAATAAAGGCGTAGCGCACGAATATTCTGGCACTGTTACCTTGTTGAGATAGTATTACAACGATAATTAATTTGTGTTTTTGTCTTAAATGAAGGTATATCTGCATGGACGAATTATTTTCTAACGTCAATGAAGAATTGCAATATTTCGACATCACATTTTACAAACCATAGCTTAATTGTTTCGTTGGACACCTGTTAAATTAATAATTGGCAAATTCACACTCCCAAGGCTTCGGGAGTATAATTGTCACATTGCATCATTGGCACATTGACTCATTGCCCCATTAACACATTGGTTAATCGTTACATTGTCACATTGCTTCATTGGCACATTGGCACATTGATCCATTAAGCCAACTTAATGCCTATCATCAAAATATCATCAACTTGCTCATGATCGCCTTTCCAATTTTCGAAATCTTCACTGATACTCAGCAACTGGTAAGCCATCTCATACCTAGAAACTTTTAAAAGTAAATCTTTGAGCTGTTTTGTTTTGTATTTTTTTCCTTGTGTACCGCCAAATTGATCAGCTAAGCCATCGCTAAACAGATATAAACAATCTCCTGCATGATAATGGTACTTTTTATTGGTAAACAGATCATTGTTTTGACCTTCAACAATACCAACAGGAAAGCGATCGGCAGGCAGTATTTTTAAATATTTATTGTCTACAAATTCATTCATGTAAACTTCAAAGTCTTTTTTTGAATCGTCATTAAAACTTGTGGTGATATACGCAGGATTAAACGCTCCTGCATAATTTATTTCTTGCAATTGAGGATTGATGACACAAATCGCAATATCCATCCCATCCTTAGTGTTTGTCTCTTTTTGACGAAGTGTTTTAATTACTTTTAAACGAAGTAAATCAAGAATTTCGGCAGGATTGTATATGTTGTATTCATTCACAATTTCATTTAAAAATGAATTGCCTAACATACTCATTAAAGCCCCAGGAACGCCATGACCAGTGCAATCTGCAGCGGCAATAAAAATGAGGTTATCTCTTTTCGAAAACCAATAAAAATCGCCACTAATAATATCCCTCGGTTTATAAAAAACAAAATGCTCATTTAATGAAGATTTAAGTTCCTCATCTCTGGGTAATATTGCCTCTTGTATTTTTAAGGCATAAGTAATACTGGCAGTAATATCTTTATTCTTTTCTTCAATTACTTCTTTTTGAAGTTGTATTTCTGCAGTACGTTCAATCACTTTTTGTTCCAAAGCGATATTGGCCAATGCCTGCATTTTACTTTTTTCTTGCAATTCTTCAAGCAAGAGATTTTGTGCTTCTTCTTTTTCGACCTTCAATAATTTTACATTTTCAGCAAGTGCTAAAGAGAGCATAATTAATTCAATAGCAGAGCCCATTGGAATACTGTATTCTGTTAAAAATACGCGAGGTAATATGCCAAAGTTTTTGAATAGAGCAGCTAAAATTCCAAGGATCAATAATGAGAATGCAACTAAAAAATACTTGGCAGTAGGTATACCCATTCTATAAGAAATTATAGCTGAAAGCAGTATTAAAACATTAATTGGTACTGCAATAAAATTAATACCCATTAATCCTATTGAATAAAACGGATTTGATAAAAAAGAAAGTGTAAATAATACCACATCAACAAAAAATAACACCACTAGTATTTTATAAATGATGGGGGTGTGTACTTTTGTTTTTAGAAGAGAAATAACAAATAAAATTAATGCCATAATGGTAAAAGAACCACTTAATGGAATTACGTGATTGGCAAGCCAAACATTATTAGGCCAAAAGTATTCAAAGGCCAAGCCATCTAATGAAAATTGAAAGATAGCAACCCCAATAATGTAAAGGAAATAGTATAATTGATAGCGCTCTTTTACAATAAACCATAGGAAGGCAGAAAAGAAAAATACAAACAAAATAATGCCATAATAAATGCCAAGGGCTAAATGTTCTTCATAATTGTTTCTTAAATAATCGTGTTTGGTCCATACTTTTACAGGAAAACTTGTAGCCTCGCCATTGCAATGCAAATAGGCATAAATAGTTTTTGTTTCACCGCTTTCGAAACTTAAATCGAACAAAAAATTCTTATGCTTGTAGGGCCTTGCAGCAAAAGGAAAATGGTCACCCACGGTCATTTTTTTATACTTCCCATTGATGGTTGGAATGTAAACGTCTAATTGGTTAAAAAAAGGATAGGCAAATTCTAAAACCCTACTTTGCTGTGCTTGCGTATTGTTGATTGTAAATTTAAACCAATAATTGTTTGATGTAAAGCCTAAATTTGGGGCAATACTTTGCTGGTGTAATTTAAATTGATTGCTTTCAGTTGCATCTTTAAAACTAATGCTTGCATTTGTATCAACCAGTATATAAAGTTCATAGGCTATTTTAAATGAATTATTAAAATTATCATTTAGCTTTAAGCTTAAATCCTGCCCATATCCTTTGTTAGATAAGAGAAATAGAATTAATATTATTTTAAATTTATTGATCATTTAAAAGTAAAGATATGAAAAGTAAAATAAGTAATATTCAATTTTATTGCAAATGTATAATCAGAATGGCTTACGCATGCGATTAGAAATTTACTTGGCTATGCTCATTTTTAAAGCATCATAAAAAACCTGATGTATATTAGTCCGCACATTTAGCTTAGAAAGTTTTTTATTTTCAGCTTCAGGGTGAACTCTGTTTGAAAGAAAAATATAAACTAAACCATTATCTGGATCTGTCCAAGCATAAGTTCCTGTAAATCCTGTATGCCCAAAGCTAGTTAATGATGCACTTTCACAAGTTGGGCTTTCTTTGCTCTTGTCTGGTTCTGGTTTGTCAAAACCTAAACCTCTTCGGTTACCTTCGGTACAAGCAACACATGAGCTAAAATAATTTAAAGTTGCACTGCTAATAAACTGCTCATTGCCATAATTTCCTTTGTTAAGATAAAGCTGCATAACCTTAGCTAAATCATTGGCGGAGCTAAAAACACCTGCATGGCCAGCCACGCCTCCAAGCATAGCCGCACCAGGATCATGTACATAACCTCTAATTAATTGATGTCGAAAAGTGATATCATTTTCAGTTGGTGCTATTCTTTTTTTAGAGAATCGTTCTAAGGGTAAATATCCCATGCTATGTGCTCCAAGTTTGCGATAAACAGGCCACATGTAAGCATCGATGCTTCGGCCACTTAATTCTTCACACATCATTTTGACTAAATAAAAACTTAAATCGCTATAAACATATTTAGGTGAACTTTTAATAGTTGATTGCCATATATTTTTGTAAATCGTATCAGTATATGCTTGCTTCATAAACATACTATCAGCAACCTGAATTGAATAGGCAGCTGTTTTTGTTCTGTTAAATATTTTTGAATCAAGTTGGCCATCTTTAATTGTTTTTTCATAAAAGGGAATAAATGGCTTTAAACCTGCCTGATGTAGAAGTATGTCTTTAATAATTAAGCCTCCCTTATTTGTGTTTTCTGTGACAGGTAATACATCTTTTAGTGCTTGTTCAGGGTTGTATTTTCTTAAATCATACAATTGCATAGCTGCAAATAAAGTTGCACTTATTTTTGTAACTGATGCAATGTCATAAATGGTATTTAAATCAACAGGTTCATTCTTTTCATAGGTGTAATTTCCAAAGGCTTTATGATAAAATACTTGTCCGTTTTTAGCTGCTAAAATTTGACAACCAGGGGTGGCATGTTCAGCAATAGCCTGCGCAGCCATGCTATCTACTTTTTGTAAAAAAATACTATTCAATCCTATATCTTCGGCACTAACGTAACTCATGCGAATGGGCTTGCCTAAATTTGAACCTTGTCCAGCTTTATATTTGCCAATAATACTCACCGGTAATCTTCCTGGTGAATCGATACCTCCAAACATGAGTTCGGCTGCTTTTTGTAAAGTGTAGGCATTGCGCTCATAAGTGATTACAATACCGTCAATGTTTTCGATGCCATCAAAATTCAATAAGGCGTAAGGATTGCCTGGTAAATTAATGACAACTTTACTGCATGTTTTAATAGCATTGATAAGCGCAATTGTTTCGGGCGTAATCCCAAAATTTTTATCCGATTTTTTTGTAACATTTTCTAAACTTATCAAAACTAAGTTGTACATTTTTAATGAAGCTATTAAAGTATCAACAGCCGATTTTTGTGAAACATTTTTTAAGTTAAAATGGTCGGCCTTGGCGTATAATTGAACGGTATTTTGAAATGCACCTAAATCTTTTTCACCTAGACATAAGGTGGCTATTTGCAATGTATCTAATCTTTGTATTGGTAATATATTTTCTTTGTTTTGCAGTACAGTAAATGCTGCATCATACAGCTTGTGATTGAAGGCTTCAAGGCTAGGATTATTAATGTCATTTACTATGTGCTCTAATTTTACAGGTTTTATAGTATCTAGTCCAGCCCATTCTTTTGCCATCAATATTTTTTTGCAGCTTTTTTCAATATCACCCATGTTCAATTCACCATTTTTTACTGCTTCTTTAATAGCATTGATAGCTACTGGAATATTTTCACTAAATAGTAAAATATCGTTGCCTGCTTTTAATGCTTTTACTTCTAAGTCACCCGATTTGTAATACTTGGCAACCCCTTTCATATTGAGGGCATCTGTAAACACTAATCCATGAAACTGCATTGAATCTTGCAATAATCCCTTAATTACATTTGACGAAATGGATGCGCTTACATGCTTGTTTGTATCTAAACTTGGAATTTCAATATGTGCTACCATCATGCTTTTAATGCCCTTGTTGATCAGCGCTCTAAAAGGATACAATTCCAAACTATCTAATCTTTCGAAACTGTGATTTATTTTGGGCATATCAGCATGCGAATCCACATCGGTATCGCCATGCCCAGGAAAATGCTTGCCGCAAGCCATTATTTGATTGTCTTGCATCCCTTTCATATACATAATGCTCTTCATGGTAACATCAGTTTTGCTTTCGCTAAAAGCGCGATAACCAATTACTGGATTGAGGCCATTGCTGTTGATATCTGCATCGGGTGCAAAATTGATGTGCAAGCCAACTCTTTTGCATTCATTAGCGATGTTAACACCCATTTTATAAATCAAGTTGTTGTCTTGTATAGCGCCTAAAGTCATTTGTTTTGGATAAGCAATGGTGCTATCTAAACGCATATTTAAACCCCACTCGCCATCAATTGCCATAAACAAAGGGGTTTTGGCAATGTATTGATAGTGATTAGTTTGAGAAGCCTGACGCGCAGGTCCACCCTGAAAGAAAATGAGTCCACCAATTTTATGCTTTATGATAAGGGTATCAACTTCTGCCATGTGTTTTTTATCGCGATTACTGTATGCCGCCACCATAAATAGTTGGCCAATTTTTTCATCTTCTGTTAAGCTGTTAAAAACACTATCGGCCCAGCTCATTTTACCTTGTCCCCAAAACTTTTTTTCAGATGGAGCAGCATCAGGTGTGGTAAGCGAATCATAGCTTAAGCTAAATGACTTGCGAACATGTTTGCGACTTTTTATAGTGTCCTTTTTTTCAGTTTTCTTTCCGCCAAAAATCCTACAACTCTCTAAGCAAAGGAGTGGCAACAGCAGAAGACAAACTGCTAATATTGTTTTTATGCTTTTATTTTTTTTGTTCATACTGTATTCATCAAAGTTAGTACAGTAATGCCTCTGCTAAATTTCAAAGCGTGTTATTTATCAAAATGATATTGTTGAGAATTAACTAAATTGGCTGAAATGCCAATATTAGCAGTCCTTTTAAGATATTTATTTATTTTTTTATAATCAATTTTTGATGAATTATTTTCTTTACAGTATAAATTTTTATCCAATAAATTCCTTCTGCTATAGATGCAGTTGATGAGGTAGCAAGGTCTTTTACTTCATTAAAATTTTCCCATTTTACTATCGTACCATGTATATCATAAATTTCATACTTTATGCATTGATCATTATTATTTTCAGTACAAGAAATACTAAATTCTTCATTGGCTGGGTTAGGATAAATAACGCAATTGTGTTTATCTCTAACACGCGCTGTTGTGCTATTAACCAAATCATATTTCCATGTGCTTTTATGACGGATATTATCCGATGTAATGCCACAAGTAACATATAAAACATTGTTCAATTCAAATGCTTTTGCGCCCTTTAATGCGCCATTTGTTGGGATTGGCGGTAAGTCAATCCAAGTGCTGTTAAAAGCATTAAATTGCCTTGCATTATTGGTATATATATTCTGCCCATCATATCCTCCTACCAAAACACCCGAATTTTTAACCTTACAATGGGCCATATTTCCAACATCAGTTGCAAGAGGTGCATTAACAAGTAACCAATCATCATTTATAGGATTGTAACGCCAAACATCACCAAATGCCATATCATTTGCGCCAATACCACCAACAACAAAAATAAATCCATTGCTTTCAAAACAGGCACTTAAATTACGCGCAGCGCCAGGGAAAGAAGCTTTTTGCATCCAAGTATTGTTATCCAAATTATATTGCCACCAATCGTTGTGCATCGTATTGCCATTGCTTCTGCCTAAACCAGCGTAACCCAAATTGTTTATAGTAGCAGATGCACATCCCCGTGAACCGCTTCCAGGATAGGGAATGGCATTTGTCCAACTATTATTTAGGGTATGGTATTTATAGCCATCTTTTAAATCATTTCCTGCTTGATCAATACCAGCAAATACAAGTGCATTGTAGTTGAATGAAAAACTAAATGCATATTGTCTTGACACGCCCGGTAAATTAGCAATAGCCTGCCACGCATTGATACTGACTTTATATTCATAAAAATCGTTGGTAACTTGATAAGCTGTATTCATGCCACTGCCTGCAAATGCCCTTTCATTACAGGTAAATGATACTAAATCGTCTCTCTCTAAACCTCCAAAATCTGCCACTTGTTCCCACTGCGCCTGAACTTCAATATTTATAAGAAATACTTGAAGTATAATAAAGATGTTTAATTTCGATTTCATAAGGATAAAACGAAATCTATGCCTATTAATTGTCATTTTTATATTTTATGCTAAACAGCTTTTGTATCATTAGTAATTTTGAAATTTTAAACTTCCTCAGAAATGAATTTGGAACGTTTCGGTAAAACGCAGCAATAGCAGTCATTGCAGAGCATGGAGTGTAAAACTAATAAATTTAGAAAAATATTTAGCAAATGCGAACAATGATCTGCGGTGGCATCTTAGCGTACTAATGCTTTGATGCCAATTGCCTTGTTTTATCGATCCCGCGAATTTTTTACTCACAAGTGTTTGTTTTTTAATGGAGTTCATGGGGCTCGCTTTGCTCGGCTGCTTACTTTTTTTTCGTAAAAAAGTAAGTTTTGCCAGCACTAATGCTATTTAGAACCTCCTAATTTATGCCGAAACATCGGCAGCAAAATGAGATGGAAACCAATGCCAATTAGGATGTAAGCAATACATATGACAAAAACAATAAGCAATTTTTACATGTACAAAAACTAATAAGCATAATATTTTTTGAACAGCTGAATATTTCATTAATTTTGGCAACTATATGAAATGGTTTTTTCACATTGGTCGATATTACATTATGATGAGTAGGGTGTTTAGCAAACCCGAAAAATGGAGCATTTATCGCAAACAGTTTATTAAAGAAATTGATAACCTAGGTCTAGGATCTCTGGGCATTGTTGTTATCATTTCTGTTTTTATGGGTGCAGTTATAACCATACAATCTGCATTCGGATTTGAAAGTCCTTGGATTCCGCTTTATGCAGTTGGTGTGGCCTCTCGTGATTCTATTGTACTAGAATTTTCACCTACTATTGTAAGTTTAATTTTAGCGGGAAAGGTTGGATCAAGTATCGCCTCCGAAATAGGTACCATGCGCGTTACAGAACAAATTGATGCACTTGAAATTATGGGAATTAACTCAAAAGCCTATCTCATTTTACCAAAAATTGCAGCTGCTGTTTTTATAAATCCTTTCTTAATTGTAATCAGTATGTTTTTAGCCCTGGTTGGTGGATTAACTGCAGGTTTGATGACTGGTGCTGTAACTTCTTATGAATTTATCTATGGAATTCAATACGATTTCCGCCCTTTTAATGTAACTTATGCTTTAATTAAAACATTGTTTTTTGCCTTCATAATTACTTCGGTGAGCGCTTATCATGGTTATTATACCCAAGGCGGAGCGCTTGAAGTGGGTAAAAGTAGCACCAATGCAGTGGTATATAGCAGCATTGTAATTCTGTTATTCAACTTTATTCTTACTCAAATTTTATTGTCATGATAGAAGTTAAGAATATTTGTAAATCCTTCAATGGTAAAACGGTGTTAAAAGATATCAATATACTTTTCGAAAAGGGCAAAACTAATTTAATTATTGGTGAAAGTGGTTCGGGTAAAACCGTGTTAATGAAAACCATGGTTGGCCTCTTTACTGCTGATAGTGGTGAAATAATTTATGAAGGGAAAAACTTTAATGAATTAGATTTTGACCAACGTAAGGACATTAGAAAAGAAATAGGCATGCTCTTTCAAGGTGGTGCTTTATTTGATTCACTTACAGTGGAAGAAAATGTAATGTTTCCATTAAGCATGTTCACTAATATGAGCTTAGCTGAACAGCGCGATAGAGCTGATTTTTGCTTAACACGCGTAAACCTTCAATCTGCACATAAACTATATCCTGCCGAAATTAGTGGTGGTATGAAAAAACGCGTGGCCATTGCGCGTGCCATTTCAATGAATCCTAAATATTTGTTTTGTGATGAGCCCAACTCTGGCCTTGATCCTAAAACTTCTATACTGATTGATAATCTTATTTACGAACTAACAACTGAGTTAAATATTACCACCATTGTTATTACGCATGATATGAATTCAGTGATGGAAATAGGGGATAATATTTCGTTTTTATACAAAGGCGAAATCAATTGGCAAGGACATCGTGAAGAAGTAATGCGCACCAACAGCCCCGAACTCAATAACTTTGTTTATGCTTCAGAATTTATGAAAAAGCTAAAACAAAGTTTAACGCATTATGGCGATTAATTAGCGATTGCCAATTAAAATACGTTGCGTATAAGTTTGATCATTTTGTTGAATGCTTACCTGGTATAAACCAGCCTTTAAATCGCTACAATCTAAAGACTCTTTAAACAAATTATTTTGCTGATTGTATCTTTCAATTTGTTTTACAACCCTTCCCTGAACATCAGTGAAGTAAATGCTCACTGAACTATTAAATTTAGCTTCAAAAGCAATGTTTAATAACCGATCAGTAGGATTTGGATAAACCGTAAATACCTTTAAATCGCCTTTAGCAGATTGTAAACCTAAGGTGGTATTGTACACTTCAACTCTTGGAATAATAACCCAGTTTTGCCCGGCTAAATAGCCTCCACTGATAATTAAAAAATCGGAATTCTTGCTAATGCTAGGTGCAAATGGCGGGTAACTTAAAAAAGAGTTTTTATATGAACTTTGAATGGCGCTTCCTCCGCCAATACCAAAAGGTATGTAACCAGCTGCTAAACCAAAGGTATCTAACTTATTGTGATTAAGAAAACGAAAAACAACACCTGCTTTTTGACCTACGTTTGTCGTATAACCAATGGGAAAACGCATAAAGAAAAAAGAACTGATACCATTACTCCAAGTGTTTCCAGCCGATAATCCAACATTTGTAATTACACTGTCCGACCAAAGGATAGTTGATGAAATGGTATTATTGGTATTTAATTCCCTTAATTCTGCAATAATAGTATCTGCAACCCCTGAATTATTTTCATGCGCTACAAAGGCCTGTACCGAATCGTATCGCAATACAACATCAGCGGGATAAATACTACTTAAACCTAAATCGTTTGCATTCACTATGGTGTTAGCATAATTTACATAATCGTAATACCCACAAATGTTATCATAGGCCACACCTATAAAATTAATGGAACTATCAAGAGCTGTGTAATAATCATTTAAACTCCAACGTGTGCTGGTTTGATCGTTGTTTAAATAAGAATAATCAATATACAAATTGGTATTTGCTCTATCACCATTAGGAGGCACACTTTGTTCTATGGCCTCGCTTTTTATGGGGCCAATTATTTCTTGTGCAAATACTTGCTGAACTATTAAAGAGAAGAGAACCAAAAATATTTTTTTCATGATCAAGAATATTTAACAAAAGTACAAAAAAAAGAGACTACCCGATTAAGGTAGTCTCTCCTATAAAATTAACAATGATTACTTAATAACAGTCATCATTTTTGTTACTTTGGCAGAATTGGTGTTCAATGAATAGAAATATACACCATTTTCAAATGTACTTACTTCAACATCAAAATTATACTGTCCAGGTTGTTTAACGCCTAAATCTTGAGCAAAAACAACTTTTCCTGCAACATCTGTAATCTCTAAACTAACATTAGATTTTTGAACAGTAGAAAAAGAAATTGTAGTTAATCCTGATGCAGGATTTGGTCTGTTTTGAGCAATAGAAATATTGTCATTTGAAAGTTCAGCTATAGAAGCTGGAGATTCAATATTTAATCTAAGTAAAGGAGATGTTGATTGAATAAATCCCCAATCTGGTGAAACAAACAATAAAGTAGTTCCATCTGGTTGTAAATTTTCAAGCGATAAGTCGCTCAATAAATTTACACTTGCTGTAGTTGATTGACCAAAACATCTAATAGCAATGTAATATGATTTATCTGCATCAGTAACATATGGACCTCCAATAAAAGGTAAGGTAACCCATTTATTTTTTTTACTTGCTGCATCAACATCATAAATAGCAGAGGTAGCAACTTCAACTAAATCTGTTGCAGTGTTTTCAAACAAAACAAAATCAAAACTAGTTCCAATAGTAGTGCTTGTAGCAATAAAAGCTGAAGCTGATCTGATGCTAGTTGCTACTGGGAATTCATAAAAATTAGCTAACATGCCTCCATCTGCATCACCACCTACATAATCAGCAGGGCTAATAAGAGAAGTTGTGGCAGTTGTAGTGGTGTTAAAGTCACGTGCATAAATACTATCAGTAACTAAAAATTTTCTGGTAGCAAGGTTATTGGTAGGAAAACTATCATTTTCTGTTTGACTTACAACAAAATTAACATTGTAAGTGCCAACAGCAGTTGGAGTAAAACCAGCTGGATTATCAATTAATAAAGTATCTCTTACTAATGCATTCATTGATGGTATAATATTACTTTGTACAGTTGCTGTTGCAGCACCTGTAATATTTACATCTAATTTTACATTTGTTTGAGCAGCACCACCGTTATTGATAATAGCACCTCTGTATCCAATAGCACCTACTTGACTAAGTGGTGTTTGACCATAATATCCGCCATCTTTATATAAAAAATCAGAATAGTCTTTTTCAAGTACGATATCATTTTGAGCTCCTTCAATAATAGCAATGTCATCAATTTGCCAGTAATAAACACCTGTTGAAGATTCAAAAGTAAACTTTATTCTTGCATTTGGAGAGTTTCCTGCAATGGCGCTAATATTTAATGAAACATTAGTAGGATTAACAGGTGTATTGTTAACGGTTGTACTTCCTTTAACATCAAAGTCTGTCCAACTTGCTCCTCCGTTACCGCTCACAGAAACAGTTAAGAAAATCTCACTTAAATTACAGCAGTATCTGAAAAGTTGTTGAAATTCTAATTTGATATTGGTTTGACCAGTTAAATCAATATCATTAGAAGTAATACTTCCAGTTAAAGGACCATAACCAGCACCTGTTGGAGGGTTAGGTTGTGGATTAATAGAATTGTTGATAGAATCGGCATCATAAAGTAATGCGCCATTAGAAAAAGTAGTAGAGGCAAAAGTAGGTGAACCTCCAGAAAAAGGACCATTACTCCCATCGAATGATTTTTTCCATCCTGGATTTGCTCCACCAGCTGTCCAATTTGCAGGAATACCACCATTGGTAGTTGTTCCGAAATCTTCAGACCAAATTACAGCTCTTCCTGCATTTGCATTTGAAGAAACTGTTGGATTGTTTACAGTTGGCGTCTTTTGTACTTCAATTTTACGTTGAAACACTTTATTAATTTTTGGATTTAATGATGCATCTTGAGCACGTAATCCCAAGGCGAGAATACTTGTCAAACTCAAAAGGTAGATTTTTTTCATTTGTTGAATTTTGAAGATTTGATTTAATTTTATAAGAAACAAAGATAATTAAAAAACGTTTCTCCAACAATTTAAATATTTTTTTTTGCTAAATATTGTCATTTTTAACACTTACAGTTCAATTTCATGAATGATTCATCTGTTTTATCACAGTTTTACAACAAATAGATTTGTTAGTTTGCGATCACTATTGATAAAATAGTAAGTGGAATTTAAGAAAATACGTTGCAATATTTTGATGGATTAAATTTAATGAATAGCCATAAAATGCGATGCCGTTTATCCTATCAATTTCAAATCAAAACTCCTTTCAATTATCCAAATTAAAATCGAAAGTTTTCCTCTATGAGAAACATATTTGTTTAGCAAGTTTTCAAGGCTTCCAAACGTTAGTTCCCAAACTACCACATAATTCTAGCAACAGCTAAAACTTTTAATTCTTAATTTTTAATTTTTAATTTTTAATTTTTAATTCTTAATTTTTAAATCATTGTTGTCCGCTAAAAGTACAAAAATGAATTTTAGCTTTTTCAAGTAATTGATTTTCAATTGTTTTCAAACCCAGTTTAGGTTTTTTAAAAATCAAGCCCCCTAAAAAAGCGCATATTG
>JBILPB010000179.1:0-5568 GCA_044374175.1 Bacteroidia bacterium
GAGTTTAACGATACCAAAAAAAGCAAACCTAACTCACCAGAACTACTAAAAAAAATAAAGTATAATTTTTCTGATTTTATTGAAAAAGGGATCTTAGAAAGCGATAAGCAGGAAGCATTTTACATCTATCAGCAAATCAAAGAAGACCATTCATATACGGGTATTATTGGTCTTTCAAGTATTGATGATTATTTTAATGGGGAAATAAAAATACACGAACAAACCATTACCGACCGTGAAGAAAAGTTAATGCACTATCTTGAAGTTTGTGATTTTAATGCAGAGCCTGTATTGCTTTGTCATCCCGAAAATGATCAAATCAATGATGCCATTGCCCAAGTTAAAAAAAATCAAACTTATTTTGATTTTACCACTACCGATAAGGTACGCCACAAATTATGGCAGTTGCATAATCCTGATTTAATGAAGCAAATTATTAATGGTTTTAAAGAAATTGGCAACATATATATTGCTGATGGGCATCATAGGTCAGCTTCCTCATCTTTATTAGGAAAGTATAAACGAATTCAAAACCCTAATTACACTGGGAAAGAGCCATTCAATTATTTTTTATGTGCCTATTTTTCTGAATCACAATTACACATTTACGATTTTAACAGAGTGGTGAGCGATTTAAACAATTTATATGAAATTGATTTCATCCAAAAGATAAAGGAAAAGTTTGATATTATTGAAAAGGGCGAAGAAATTTACAAACCCAATCAATTACATAACATGAGCATGTATTTAGGAGGAAAATGGTATTCTCTTACTGTAAAACCAGCCTTTATAAATGATGCAGATCCGGTTGGTGTGCTCGATGCCGCATTGCTCTCAGAACACATTCTTTCTCCAATTTTAGGGATCCACGATTTAAAAACAGATAAAAGAGTTGTTTTTGTGAATGGCACTAAAGGAATGGAAGAATTAAAAAATCATGTAGATGGTGGTAAAATGAAAGTGGCATTTGGCCTTTATCCTGTGGTAATGGAGCAATTGAAGAGAATTGCCGACAATCATTGCATTATGCCTCCAAAATCTACGTATATTGAGCCCAAATTAAGAAGTGGAATGTTAGTTTATTCTCTTTCGCAATCTTAAAAATTGTTTTATGTATAAATATAGTGTAAAATACGGATTAACAGCTGGTATCCTTTGTGGTTCAATTATGGTAACTGCCTTTTACTCTGGCATTTCAACGCGTGGCAATAGTTACCTCACCATTTCTAATCTTTTCCTGATGTATCTGCCTTCGCTTTTAACCATTTATAGCGCGCGCAAAGTCAATGGAGGAGAAATTTTATTCAAAGACGCCCTCAAAATTGGTTTGTCAGCCAGTATATTAACGTCAATGGTATTTTCATTGTTTACTGCCACATACTACTACGTCTTAAATCCCAATTTTGCTGTTAAATATTTAGTTGATATTGAAATTTCATTGAAACAAGCGGGTGTCACAGGTGCAGAACTCAAAAAACAAATGGCCGAGTGGGCTGCTGATATATCGCCATGGAATCAAACATTCAAAACTTTTTTTTCGGCAACGATATTTACCGCCATACTTGCTGCCATCAACGCTTTAATATTATGCAAAAAAGATTAATCCTGTTATGATTAAATTTTCGCCCCCTCATATCGATCAAGCCATCATTGATGAAGTAGTAAATGCTTTAAAATCGGGTTGGATAACTACTGGTCCCAGAACAAAACTATTCGAAAAAGAAATTGCTCAGTATTGTGGTGCGCCCAATGTACTTTGTTTAAACTCTGCCACAGCTGGTCTGGAAATAATGTTGCGTTGGTTTGGTGTTGGTGCAAACGATGAAGTGATTGTGCCCGCCTACACTTATTGTGCTACAGCAAATGTAGTCATGCATTGCGGAGCTAAATTAGTCTTTGTGGATGTTAACCATGATGATTTCAATATCAATATTGATAATATAAAAAAAGCAATCACTGCCAACACAAAGGTAATTATGCCTGTTGATTTTGCAGGACTTCCTTGTGATTATAAAAGCATCAACGCGCTTGTTAAATCAAAAGAAATAACATCAATATTTAAAGCAAATAGCCCCGAACAAGAAAAACTAGGAAGAATACTCATCCTGAGTGATGCAGCACATTCTTTTGGTGCTGTTGTAAATGGAGCTCAAACTGGCACTTTATGCGATGTTTCTGTATTCTCTTTTCATGCAGTTAAAAACTTAACCACTGCCGAAGGTGGTGCAGTGGTGTTTAATTTACCTGAACCATTCAACAACCTTGAAATTTATAATTCACTTTGCATTAAAACCTTGCACGGTCAAAATAAAGATGCCCTGGCAAAGACTCAAAAAGGAAATTGGAAATATGATATTGTTGAGCCTGGTTATAAATGCAATATGACCGACATTGCTGCAGCAATTGGTCTTGTTGAACTTGCCAGATATAACACAATGATTTTACCAAAACGCAAGCATATCTGCCAAAGTTATGCTGCAATTCTAGGTAAATATCAATGGGCGCTTTTGCCTATTTTAAAAGATAATGAAAGAGAAACTTCTTATCATTTATATCCACTTAGAATAAACAATATTACAGAAGTACAGCGAGATGCCATTATGCAAAAAATATTTGATGCCGATGTTTCTGTGAATGTACATTTTATACCCGTGCCAATGACCTCTTATTATACAAGCATTGGCTATAAAATTGCAGATTACCCTGTAACCTACAAAAATTTTTCGTGCGAAATTTCTTTACCTGTATTTATAGATTTAACAGAAGAAGAAATTATTACTGTCACAAATGCTGTTATAAACGCAGTAGAATTGGTACTTAATAAGTAATCTCAAATCACCTTGGCTAAAAGAGTTTTCGATATCTTTTTTTCTATCATAGGTTTGCTGTTTACATTTCCCGTACTTGTCATTCTTGCTGTGCTTATAAGTATTGATTCAAAAGGTGGCGTATTTTATAAACAAGTCAGAATTGGAAAAAACCTCAGTCCTTTTAAACTTTATAAGTTTAGATCAATGACTACTGATGCCGATAAAAAAGGTTTGCTAACAGTTGGAAACAAGGATAGTAGAATTACTAGCATTGGTTATTATTTAAGAAAATATAAACTGGATGAATTGCCACAATTAATAAACGTACTGCTTGGCGATATGAGTTTTGTTGGACCAAGACCCGAAGTGGAAAAGTATGTAAAGTTGTACAATCAAGAACAACTGAAAGTATTAAATGTTAAGCCTGGAATTACAGACTGGGCATCTATTAAATACGTAAACGAAAATGAGATACTCGCCAAAAGTACTCAACCTGAAATAACGTATATCGAAGAAATTATGCCTGCAAAACTAAAGCTGAATTTAGAATACGTAAACCATAATAATATATTTATGGATGTAAAAATCATTTTACTTACCATCAAAGCCATAATTTAATTAACTTTGATAAGTATATCTCAAGGTTATAAAAAGCATGTTCGAAATTATTAATACGTTAGACCAGAAAAGAAAAATTCTAAAACACTTTGTGTTTGCAGAGTTTATTTCTCTTTTATATGGGGTAAGCTATCGATTGTATTTTAATAGTTGGGACATGGCCTTGGTGCTCGCTTTTTTTGCCCTAATGGCCGTTGTGGCGCAAGTTTTTAATCATAAAAAAAAATACGAAGTAGCCAAGCACGTCTTTTTTATTTCTACTAATGTTTTAATGTATTACACTTCAGTAACCATTGGATTAAAATCGGGCATATATTTATTTTATTTTCCTATCGTACTTGCTTATTCCTTCTTATTAAATGTAAAAAGTAAAAAGGAACTACTGTTTTATTTTGCATTTGCGTTGTTCTTATTTGTGTGCGCTTTAATGGATATTGAACTACTTAAGTTTATGAATATCCCTAAATATGATTCGCCTAAGTTTCAATTCGAAATTATGGCATTTTTGTCTTTCATCATTGTAATTTACCAAACCTATCTTTATATTGCTGATAGAGAAAATACACAAAAACAACTTATTCAAACCATCAACGACCTTAAGGTTTCTGAAAACAAACATCTTCAAGATATTAAAGATAAAGAAGTGCTTTTGGCAGAGGTATATCACCGCGTAAAGAATAATTTATCGGTGGTAAGCAGTTTAATTAATCTTCAAATGAATACCATTGATCATGAATATACAAAAAGCGCCTTGATGGATTGTAAAAACAGGGTCAATAGTATGGCCATGATTCATCAAAAATTTTATGAAGGAAAAAATTATTCGAAAATTGATTTTAAAGCCTATATCGAAGCTTTAGTTAGTGAAATAAAATTTGCTTACAACATTAAAAACAAAAAAATTTCGGTTGATTCTTTCATTGATCCTGATTTAAATTTTGATTTGAATGTGGCTATCCCCTGCGGAATTATCCTAAATGAATTGATTTCAAATTCATTTAAACACGCATTCAATAAAAAGGACACTGGAAAAATTGAAGTATTTATTGAACGCGAAAAAAATCTATTTCTAATGAGAATTGTGGATAATGGATCAGGCTTTGAATACAAAGATAAAATTGAATTAAGTAATTCATTGGGCCTCATTTTAATACAATCGCTCTCAGAGCAATTAGATGGAACATTCCAGTATTTTGGCAACAAAGGAACTGATTTTAGAATGCTTTTTAGGGCAGGATCAATTAGTAAATAATATTTCTGGTAAAGTAAACATCATATTGTTTATTGCTCATAAACTTTTCATCTTCTGCTGGCAAAGTAACAAAAGCGTTTATTTCCGATAAATTAGTTAAATCTCCTGAACCATTTCCTGGATAGGGTTTCGCTACCAATTTCCCATCTTCATGTTGACTCACTTTTGCTTGCATAAAATAAGTCAAAGCTGGTTTAAAATATACTTCCTCAATTACATTTACATGATGTTGGATACTCTTTATGCCTAATTGTTTTTTTATAAAGGGAAGTAAGTATACATAGGTGCAAACAGCTGCAGAAACAGGATTTCCAGGCATGGCAAACACAACACATTGCGCTTTTCTACCAAACCAAAAAGGTTTTGCAGGTCTTTGAGCAACACCATGAAACAATTTATTTACTTTTAATTTATTTAAAATGGATGGTATAAAATCAGCCTTGCCTTTTGACACTGCGCCTGTTAAAACAATAACATCAAATTGCAAAAGACATTTTTCAAGCAATGCTTGTAGTTCACTCAAATCATCGCGCATTAAATATTTAACACTTTCAATTCCTAACTCTGTTAAAGCAGCTGCTATCATCGTATGATTTGAAGCTCTAATCTGAAAGTCGTTTGGCATGGCACTCATGGCTGTTAATTCATCACCCGTAGCGATAACAACAACCCTCATTTTTTTGCAAACTAAAAGTGTTTTTTTTCCAACTGTTGCAAGCAAAGCAAGATCTGCGGGTCCAATAAGTTGCGATGTTTTTAAAACAACTTCACCTTCTTTTTTATCGCTGCCTTTAATATGAATATTCTGTCCTTGTTTTATAGAAATATCATTTAATTTAAATTGCTTTTCCGAATTTTCATTCCCAATTTTTTCTAAATCTTCATATC
>JBILPB010000132.1:0-9581 GCA_044374175.1 Bacteroidia bacterium
TCATTATTTCAACACATTCTCCAGCACTTGAAATTGAAAATATACTTTCACCAGCATACTGTGTTTTTACAACTTTCCAGGTTCGAATGCCATTTTCAAAATCTAAGAAATTAATAGCAATGCCATCCATGGTAACTCTGTCAAAAGGAGGCATAGCACGGTCGGCCAAAACAGGCTCAGCTAATATTCTACCTAAGCTATCATCAATATTGATGGTCTCAAACTTCATTGTGATTTGTTGATTCAACACAATATTCTTTGCCTCTGCTACACTAATCATGCTCATTTAGGTTCAAGTATTTATTAACTTCATGAATCAAATATTGTATAAAATTAAATACTTTCAAAATTAGTTAGAGCTACATTATTATTTTTTATAATTTTACATCATGTCAAAAAAAGAACTGACTCATATAAATGCCAGTGGTATGGCGCAAATGGTAGATATTTCTGAAAAGCAAAAAACAATCAGAAGCGCCAAAGCAAGTGGAACTATTTTTTTACCACCAGCCATTTATGAACTTATTGATAATAAAGAAATAATTGCTGCCAAAGGTCCGGTTTTTAATACTGCCATTATTGCTGGCACCATGGCTGTTAAAAACACAGCTTCCATCATCCCCTTTTGCCATAGCATTTTAATTGAAAGTTGTAAATTTAGCTTTGAGTTTGATGCCACAAAAAATGAGGTCAAGGTAAATTGCGAAGTCATTACTAATGGTAAAACAGGTGCAGAAATGGAAGCCTTAACAGGTGCATCGGTAGCCTGTTTAACCATCTATGATATGTGCAAAGCAATATCGCCACTCATGGAAATAAAAGCAATCATGTTAAATCAAAAAACAGGAGGAAAACATGATTTCGAAAGATCATAAGCATCATCAACAACCTAACTATCAATTCCACAAAAACGAAATAGGCATCTGGGGAATTGGTTGCAACGCACTCGGGCAACTTTATATAAATATTAAAAATGCAAATCCTTCAAATAGCATTGCTTATTATGATGTAAAACATGAGGCAGCATCAAATGATAGTAATACATGGTTAAATTACAATAATGTTGAACTACATTTAAATCAAGCCATGGCAGCACATCAGGTAATTCAGTTTTTCAACAATGCAGATCTGCTTATCATCAATGGTAACCATCATGTTGCCAATAAAATGATATTGATTCTTGATGGCAAAAAAGAATTTAAACCCAATGAGGCTCATCTTGAAAAAACAATAACAGTGTTTTACAATGATGACACCAGAGCCCTTTCAAAACAGTTACATCAGGCAAATCAGCAACTTGAATTAATTGAAGGCACCGCATTTACAAACATTAATCTTTACTTTCAAAAACTTATTCAAGAACAAATACCGGCAATAAATGGATTGATATTAACTGGTGGCGAAAGCACGCGCATGAAGCAAAATAAAAGTTTATTGGTGTACCATCATGAGGTGCAGTGGCTTCATCTTTACAACCTGTTAGCAAGCCACTGCGAAAAAACTTTTGTTTCATGTGCCGAAAAAAATGCATCACTCTATGCCGAAAAACCAATATTAACAGATACTTTCATTGGTTATGGACCTTTGTCAGGAATTTTATCGGCCCTGTTAAATTTAAAAAACAAAGCTATTTTAGTATTGGCATGCGATTTACCGCTCATCAACCAAGACACCATTAAGCAATTGATTCAGGAAAGGGATCCATCAAAAATGGCTAGCACATTTCTTAATCCCGAAAGTAATTTTTTAGAGCCCCTCATCACCATTTATGAGCCAAAAGCACTACACATCATGTTAACCATGCTTGCCCAAGGATACACTTGCCCCAGAAAAATGTTAATGCAGAACGACATCAAAATTATTCATCCAAAAAATCCTGCTGCATTAAAAAATATTAATTTACCTGAAGAGAAAGAACAGGTTTTAGAAATGCTAAAAAATATAAAGCTATGAAGGTAAATGTATTGTTCTTTGGCGCTTTGGTAGAAGTAACAAAGGTATCATCAATGGTATTAAATGATGTGGCAACTAGTGAAGTAGCCATCGAATTACTACACAAAAAATTCCCCCTGTTATGCCATTACAAATTCAGTGTGGCCTTAAATCAAAACTTTTTAACCGACAGTGAAAACTTAAACGATGGTGATGAATTAGCTTTGCTACCGCCATTTGCCGGTGGTTAATCATATTGATATGGAATTAAGCATAAGCGAAAAAGAAAGATACGCCCGACAGTTGGTGCTATCAACGATAGGTTTGCAAGGACAACAAAATTTAAAAGATGCAACCGTATATGTTGTTGGCGCTGGTGGCCTGGGAAGCACGCTCCTGCCCTATTTAGCCGCAGCAGGCATTGGAAAAATTATTATTTTTGATGGAGATGTGGTACAGCTAAACAATTTACAACGTCAGGTTATTTATACGCAACACGAAATTGGAATTAATAAAGCACTAGCGGCAAAGGAGAAGTTAAACGCCTTAAACGAACATACTGATGTGAGCAGTATACCGCATTATATTAACGAAGAAAATATGAATAGCTTGCTAAGGCCAAACAGTATTATTGCCGATTGTAGCGATAATTTTAAAACAAGATATTTAATCAATGATTACGCAGTAGCTAATAATTGCACCCTGGTAAGTGCATCTGTATATAAAAATCAATTGCAATTTGGTGTGTTTAATTTTCCTTACTTACCCGATAAAAGAAGCGCAACTTTCCGATGTGCTTTTCCCGACCAAAATATTGAGGATATACAAGACACTTGCGCAAAAACAGGCGTGCTGGGCTTGGTTCCCGGCATTGGTGGTTTACTGATGGCTAACGAAATAATAAAAATTGTTACCCTTTCAAATCAAGTGCAATACAATAAATTACATATTTTAGATTTGCAGAATTTAAGTCTCAGGCAATGGACAATTAAACGTAATCAGGATATTTAAAATTAAACCATGAAAAATATTCAACTCATCGAAGGTCCATTATCAACGCAGCTCGTTAGTAATTTACTTGACTTAAATGCCCATACATTAAATACTGGCGCTTACACCATATTCTGCGGACAAGTGCGTGCCGATCAGTTTGAAAATAAAAATGTAAAAGGAATCGAATACACCTGTTACGAAGGTATGGTTTTAAAAATTTTAAGGGAGCAGCTGGAAGAAATTAAAACACAATTCCAGATTCAGGAAATCTTTGTTATGCATAGTTCAGGATTTGTGCCAGTGGGCAGTTTATCCGTAATTCTTTTTATCTCCTCTTCGCACCGCAAACAAGCGCTCGAAGCCCAGCACGCCATCATAGAAATCATAAAATATGAAGTCCCCATCTGGAAAAAAGAAATTTTTGAAGATGCCAGTTTCCGTTGGGCATAAAGGATAAATATTTTTATCAGTTTTTTTTTTCAATCGCAAAGTAAAATTACAATTTTTTTTTGGGCGCCCAGCCATTGCCATTGATGAATCAATCGCAATGGCTGCCAGGCTTTGCACTCCAATCTTTTTGCTTCCGAATTCTCGAAAGCAAAAAGGATTTCCGCTGCAATCCTTGGCGCAGCCAACTACTCAAAAAATAATTAGCTGTTAACCATTTAGCCATTGGTTGGCGTCACTTTGGTCGGTTGCTGAAACTTCGCATAGGCGTCAACTTAATTTTATTTTTTGGATAAAATTCTTGTCCTTGGTTGGCGTCCCCGCCAACCAAACACTTTTTTCCCAAAACTTTTTTCATCAACAAAAATCAGTTAACAACTATCTTCTAAAATTTATTCCTTTTTAATACCTTTACCACACATAAAAATGGCAACAATAATTCCGTTTTTAAGCGTAAAACCACGGTAAAATGGCAGAAGAAGAACAAGATCCACTCAACGAAGGGGAAATTAACGATAACGAAAATAAGGAAATACAAAATATATTGCCCGTTAGCGGGATGTTTCAAAACTGGTTTTTAGACTATGCCAGCTATGTCATTTTAGAGCGCGCTGTACCTGCTATTGAAGATGGACTAAAACCTGTTCAGCGTAGGATTTTACATGCCATGTACGAGCTCGAAGATGGCCGCTACAACAAGGCTGCCAACATTATTGGGCATTGTATGAAGTACCATCCGCATGGCGATGCCTCTATTGGCGATGCCATGGTGCAATTAGGTCAAAAAGATTTATTAATTGATTGCCAAGGAAACTGGGGTAATATCCTCACTGGAGATAGCGCTGCGGCCTCGCGTTACATTGAAGCGCGTTTAAGTAAATTTGCTTTAGAAGTAGCGTTTAATCCTAAAACAACAGTTTGGCAATCATCTTACGATGGTAGAAATAAGGAGCCTGTTTCATTACCTATGAAATTTCCTTTACTACTGGCACAAGGAGTTGAAGGTATTGCTGTAGGCTTGGCTTGTAAAATTATGCCGCACAATTTTATTGAATTAATCGATGGTTCAATAGAAATTTTAAGAGGCAAAAAGGTGCATCTTGTTCCCGATTTTCCTACAGGTGGTTTGGCCGATTTTAGTAATTACAATGATGGTTTAAGAGGTGGTAAAATCAGGGTTCGTGCTAAAATAAATCAGCTCGATAAAAAAACATTAGTCATCACCGAAATTCCTTTCTCAACAACTACGGGCAGTTTAATGGAAAGTATTGTTTCTGCTAATGATAAAGAGAAAATTAAAATTCGTAAAATTGAAGACAACACTGCCGAACATGTAGAAATTATTTTGCATCTACACCCTGGCATTTCTCCTGATAAAACCATTGATGCACTTTACGCTTTCACCAATTGCGAAGTGTCCATCTCCCCTAATGCCTGCATTATCGAAAATGATAAACCACGCTTTGTTGGGGTCAATGAAATGTTGAAGTTGTCTACTGCCAAAACATTAGACTTACTTCGTCAGGAATTAAATATCCGTAAAGGTGAAATTGAAGAAGCCTGGCATTTTTCTTCGCTCGAAAAAATATTTATAGAGAAAAGAATTTATCGCAATATTGAGGAAAGCGAAACCTGGGAAGATGTGTTAGCCGCAATCGATAAGGGATTGAAACCATATAAAAAACTCTTCAAAAGAGCAATTACGATGGAAGATATTGCACGCTTAACTGAAATTAAAATCAAAAGAATTTCAAAGTTCGATGGCTTTAAAGCAGATGAGCATATCAGAAATTTAGAAGAAGAATTATTGTTGGTGCAGCATCATCTCGACAACATTGTTGACTTTGCTATTGAATATTTTAAAAATCTTAAAAAGAAATACGGAAAAGGACGCGAACGTAAAACAGAAATAAAAGCCTTTGAAGTAATCAATGCAACAACTGTGGCTGTTGCCAACGAAAAATTATATGTAAACCGCGAAGAAGGCTTTGCAGGATTTAACATGAAAAAAGATGAGTATGTGTGCGATTGCTCAGATATTGATGACATCATTGTATTCCGCGAAGATGGAACAATGTCGGTCTCTAAAGTGAGCGATAAAGCATTTGTGGGCAAAGGAATCATCTACATTAATGTATTCCGCAAAAATGATGAACGCACCATCTACAATATGATTTATAGAGATGGCACCAAAGGAAAATCTTTTGCCAAAAGGTTTGCGGTAAGTGGCGTTACCCGCGATAAAATTTATGATTTAACAAAAGGCAGCAAAGGCTCCGAAGTGCTTTATTTTACAGCCAATCCAAATGGTGAAGCAGAGGTAATCACCATCATGCACAAACCATTGCCAGGCATCAGAAAGCTGCAATTCGATTTCGACTTCGGCACATTGGCTATCAAAGGCCGCAATAGTCAAGGAAATACTTTAACCAACTATGGTATTAAAAAAGTATTGCTCAAAGAAAAAGGATTAAGCACTTTAGGCGCGCGCAGCATCTGGTTTGATGATACCATACAAAGATTAAACATTGACGGCAGAGGCACGCTACTCGGCCAATTCAGTGCTGATGATAAAATACTTTGTGTTACACAATCTGGTCATTATCGTTTAGTTAATTTTGATCTGACAAATCACTTTGATGAAGATATGATTCTGATTGAAAAATTTAATCCAGAAAAGCCTTTAGCAGTGGTCTATTTAGATGGCGAAAAGAAAGAATACTATGTTAAGCGTTTTTTAATTGAAGTCACTGATAAAAAAACATTGTTCATAAGTGAGGCCGAAGGATCAAGGTTAGAAATTGCAACAACACTCAAAACGCCTGTCATTGAAATCAAACATCAGAAAAAGAAAAACAACGAAATTCCTGATCAACAAGTTGATTTAAATGAGTTTATTGGCATAAAAGGCCTAAAAGCAAAAGGCAACCGATTAACCACAAACCCTATAAAAGAAATCAATAATATCAGTCCTCCAGACCCCGAAGATGTTATCAAAAAATTGGAGGGAGCGATTGATGCCGACTACGATGATAGTGAAGTTGAAATAGATTATGCTAGATTGGAAAATTTGAAAAACATTCGAAAAAATCTGGATAACCTGGATAATATGGAAACGCAAATGACACTTGATTTTTAATTAAATAGATGCCAGTTTTTATTGATCAGATGATGCGCAAAGTTGAGATTAGTTCTGCTCCATTGCGCATCATTTCTTTAGTACCTTCTCAAACCGAATTACTTTACGATTTAGATTTAAATAATGAAGTGGTGGGCATCACCAAATTTTGTATTCATCCTAAACATTGGTTAAAGGAAAAAACAATTGTTGGTGGCACCAAGCAATTAAATCTTCAAAAAATTGAAAGCTTAAAGCCCGATTTAATTATTGGCAACAAAGAAGAAAACATTAAAGAGGATATTGAAATTTTAATGCAAAAATATCCTGTGTGGATGAGTGATATCAATACCCTGGAAGATGCTTTACAAATGATAGAAAGCATTGCCAACATCACACAAAAAGAACAAAACGGCAAACAATTAATAGATAAAATAAATCAAGAATTTGAGTTATTACCACAAGCAAATCAATCAAAAAAACGTATCGCTTATTTTATCTGGAATGAGCCATTGATGGTGGCTGGCAAAGATACATTTATCAATCACCTGTTAAACAAACTTGGCTTTGAAAATGTATTTGCAAATCAACTCTTGTCTGATCAGATTTCATATCGCTATCCACAAATCACAGCTGATGAATTAGCAGCCGCTGCTCCTGATATCATTTATCTTTCCTCTGAACCTTTTCCTTTTAAAGAAAAACATATGCAACAATTTAAAGCCATTTGCCCAAAAGCCGAAATTAAGATTGTGGATGGCGAAATGTTTAGCTGGTATGGTTCAAGATTAGTGCATGTTCCAAACTATTTTAGAAAACTAATACCATAAAAAAAGCCCTGCAAATCAATGCAAGGCTTTCTCCATATTCCGAAAAATAATTATTTAACCACTTCAAATTTTCCTTTAAAGTAGTTCCCATTTTCTGAATTACTGATGCTAAAGAAATAAAAACCAGCCGACATATCAGTAGTATTTACTTTAATATTACTTTCTAAACCACCTAAGTATTGATCCTTAACCAACTTACCAGCAATATTAAATATTTGAATGGTCGAATTGCTTCTAATATGATTCAAATAAAACTCATCTCCAGCAGGATTAGGATACATTGATACAGGAAGCGTATTGTCTTCTTCGGCACCAACCAATACAATTGGATCATAATAGCTCGCCTTATTTGTTTGCAAAGTTATTGGGTCAACGCTAGCGCTCATTAACAAGCAGTGTGAATTTGCTTGCACAAATTGATAACTAATTGTGGTATCATGTATGTTAACATCTGTAGGTATTAATGGAACACTATAAATCGTACTATCAATTTGATAGGTATATTCTTTAATTCTTAGCACATTATTAAAGGTGCCTAAAGGTGTTGTTAATGTTCCTGTTGCATCCGCTACAAAATCTTGTATATAATAATTGTGTACATTAACAGTCACTAAACCAACTGGTGGACCTGGATTTACAGTGAATTGGATTTGCAATTTTGCATTGTTTGCTCTTGTATCATTTAAAGCAAAAGGTACAGGAATTAAAAGTCTATCAGGATTATAATCTAATACACTTATGTTTAAACCAATACTTGTATCTACAATTGCTCCTTGTTTGTATATACCATCAAAATAAAGTCCTGTAGCATTAGTCTTTATAAAAGTTGCATTTGAATCTAAAGGATTTGTATTATTTACAACCAAAGTAGCCCCAGGGAAATTAGTACTTGCGTTCATATATGCAGGGGCGGTGCTAGGTGATTCAAAAATAAAACCACTCGTATCTCCAACATTAAAAGAAGTTCCATAGTTCCATGTTTGACCAGCACCACCAGGAGTAATTGTCACTAAACTTCCTGTGGTATCAATAAATTCAATCCAGGCTTCGCCAAGCACTGGCAAGTTAGCAGATGTAATTGTTTGAGATTGGACTTGTTGCAATGCCAATCCTGCAAATAAAATAGTAAAGATTTTTTTCATAGTCATTTGTTTTGATAAGTGCTGCAAAGTTAAGAAATTATACTTCTAATGACTATAATAATCATATTAAATATGAATTAAAATTAATTATACACACAAAAAAAGCCTCTTGATTTTAATCTCAAGAGGCTTTTTATTATTTTTTTTATTTTAATAACTTATGATTTCCGATTGCGTGTTACCTCCAGATGGTGTCCAACTTACTTTAAAACCATAAGCACATGACAATGTAGAAGAATTGCCACTCTGATCAACACCCAGTTGTAAACTCAAATTATTATTTCCTACTTGGTGTGATAAAGTACCTGATGTTGGTCGCCAAAATCCACAGTATGAATTAGAAATCCATGGCGATTGGTAATAAGTATTAAAAGCTTGTGCGTTTCTATTTACACCCCATGAATCTGTATTAGGCATATTACTTAGCGTAGTATCGCCATTTGATGTGAACTTTACATAACCATACGGAATACCTGGTGTAACATTGGCAGCAATATAATCCCAAGTGGTTATTCTTGCACTATTCCATATTGCTTGGTCTCCATTTTCAAAAGTAACATTTACATTTAATGCTCTTGATTGAAACTTAAAATTGCTCGCACTGGTTAAGAAGGTAAACCAGTTAATTCCATTTACGTTTTTTAAAGTTTTTACACCGTTAAACTGAATTGATTTATTGTTGCTTAGTTTGATTATTTTAAAATTAATGTAGGTGAGTTTTAAAACAGCTCCAACATCTTTCCAACTATTGCCGTTGATTAATTCTACTTTAATTTGCCCACCACGCGTTCTAGAAGGACTAAAACAAGGTGTTGATCCATCAAAATTATAAAACAATATTTTGTTGGCTATTTGACTACTGTCGATAGTTACGCCACACAATTCGCTCGAATAACTGGCGCTTGTTCTACCACCAATACTGGTATTGTTAATAGAACTATTAATATCGTTATCTACATTATCTGATTCACTTTTAATCTCATTAGCATCTTCATTAAACTGCTTAGTTTCTTCATCCAAAGCAATTTCTTTTTCTCGCTTTTTACAAGAGGTAACAATTGATGAGGCCAAAAGCAATACTGTCTTAAATGCAAAAACTTGGACACATTTTTCTAAATA
>JBILPB010000077.1:0-15144 GCA_044374175.1 Bacteroidia bacterium
TGGACCAGGCCATGCGTCTATCTTTACAGGAAGTGTACCACGTGTTAATGGTATTATTTCTAACGATTGGTATGATAAAAAAACAGGAAAAAACATTTATTGTGCACAAGATGAAACTGTGACTACTGTTGGTTCTACTAGCAATGCTGGTAAAATGTCGCCACGAAACATGCTTACCACTACCATTGGTGATGAAATGAGATTAGCAACAAATATGCAAGCAAAAGTGATAGGTATTTCACAAAAAGACAGAGCCTCTATTTTACCTGTAGGCCACACTGCCAATGGCGCATATTGGTATGATGGCAGCAATGGTGCATTTATAACAAGTACATTTTATATGCAACAATTACCAATGTGGGTAACTGCATTTAATGATAAAAAATTACCTGAAAAATATTTATCGCAAGATTGGACCACACTTTTACCTATGGCATCATACACCGAAAGTTTGGCTGATGATAATGCTTTTGAAGGTTTGTTTAAAGGAGAAATTAAGCCAGTTTTTCCGCACAAATTAGGGGAGTTAAAAGAAAAAAATAAAGGATTAAACATGATTCGTGCCACTCCTTTTGGCAATTCATTAACTAAAGATTTTGCGCTGGAGGCCATTAAAAATGAGCAATTAGGGATGGATGATATAACCGATTTATTGTCTGTAAGTTTTTCGAGTACTGATTATGTTGGTCATCAATACGGTATTAATGCTATTGAAACTGAAGATACTTATTTGCGCTTAGATAAAGATCTAGAAGAGCTTATTAACTATCTAGAAAAAAATATTGGTAAAGATAATTTTGTGATTTTTTTAACTGCCGATCATGGTGGAGCGCACAATGCAGCTTATTTACAATCGCTAAAAGTGCCCGCTGGTTTTATTGATGAAAGAGGGATTGAAGATGCCATGAAAGCTCATCTTAAAGAAGTATTTGGGGATACTCTGGTGATGTCGTTTAGCAATCAACAATTTTTTTTAAATCACAATACGCTATCAAAAAATAAATTAAAATTGAAGGAAGTAAGTATGGAGGCAGCTCGTTTTGCCCTGACTTTAGAAGGCGTTGCCAATGCCTATTCAGTATATGATGTGATTGCGGCATCCCAGTCAAGTGATGTGGCTTTAAGCAGAATTTATATGGGCTTTAATGATGTTAGAAGTGGCGATGTGATACTTAACTATTTACCAGCCTATTTAGACCACGGTAAAACAGGCACTACACATGGCGCTGCATACACTTATGATACGCATGTCCCATTAATTTGGTATGGTTGGAAAATTAATCAGGGTGCTTCATACGAATCTATAAACATTGCTGATATTGCCCCAACCATAGCTTCATTTTTAGATATTTCCTTTCCGAATGGATGTGTGGGCAAGCCTATTGGTGGTTTGGTGAAGTGACCTACTACCAAAACTAAAGTAGTTTAAAACCCGTTTGCATTTAGGATGTATGCTAGACCATTCAAGCTATACGGTGCTTTATATCGGGTTTAGCATAATAATATTCTTTATTAAACAAATACTTTATAATAAATCCTCAAAGGCACAATTTCATTGAATGCCTAAATAATTCCATTTTGCATTTATATCTCATTGTATTTCAAATATATGCATTTTTTTGTTTACTCTTTTTGTCTATTTGTTAAACATTTTATCCAGATGAAGGTTTATTTATTAGAAATTCAATGAATAAAACCAAAACACGATGCAAAAAAAACTATTATCAATAGCAATAGTGTTTGTAGCGATTGTTACGCATGAAAATTAAACTAATTTTTTTGGTATATTTAGTTGGAATCTTATGGCAAGGCCTACTTAACGGCTGTTTTGCGCAAACTAAGATACCATTTTCAATGGATATCTTGGTAAAAGATTTGGAAACAGAAAAAAAGCTTAACGACTTATTTTTCGAGATTACTGATGATAACACTTCAAAAATAACTTTTCCATCTACCCCTATTGGCAGCACTCCCCTTATTGTTAGTTTAGAACCTGAGCACATTTACACGGCAACAATTTTCAAAGAAGGCTATGTAAAACAAATTTTAACCGTTAGTACTGTAAATCTTTTAAAATCTAAACAACTCAAAGGGAAGTACCACATTGAAATAGTTGGATTCATTTTTGAGCGCTTTAAAGATGAAGACTACAGTGCCTTCGAAAAATCTTTTGGCATCATTAAATTCAATCTTCAGGCCAATGATTTTATTTGGAATCCCAATACAACCTTACAAAAAAAAGAAGAAGAAATTAAAAAAAATAGAAGAAGAGCCAACAAAGAGTTAAACAAATTAATGGTTAAGCAAATCAAAAACACAGATTACACAAGCAAAACATCCCCGACCAAACCTAAAATAGTTAACACTATTTCCCAAAATGCCGAAATATTAAGTGATACAGGTTTTGTGAAGTCAATAAACACAAAAAAGGAATTGGTAAATAATGGTGAAATTTTGATCACAAGTATAGTTTTCCAAAACGGACAAACCAAAGAGTATAGAAGAATTTCCTACAAATGGGGTGGGCTTTTCTTTAAGCTAAACCAAGCAGACATTTCCGAAGTTTCATATAATCTTACAAAAACAAAATATGGTTTTTAATACCTGTTTAAATCAATATAGCTAACAGTTTTAAGGCATTTTAATCCACTATTTATCCAAAATGCATCCTAGCAGGCCCCCAGTAGGCGCTAAGCTGACGCGCAGCCATTTTAAGGGAGGGCTTAGTGACGGTCTTTTTAACATAATCTCTATCATTACCCCCAGTAGCCGCTAAGCTGACGCGCAGCCATTTTAAGGTTGGGCTTAGTGACGGCATTTTTACTATAATCTCTATCATTTCTCAAAACTTTAAAACCTTTATTGGACTTTGTTCATTTGCACTGCTCAATCTCCATTCATGTGCTTCATTTACAAAGCCAGCTTCTACTGGGTTGTTGTGTATATAATTTACTTTTTGATCTATCATTTCTTTACTATACAAGTAAAAAGGATGATTATTATGTTTCCAAAATTGATTAATTTGTTCTTGAGGACTATTACTACCATAAAATTTAAATTGTGCTTGCATCCATTCTTTTCTGCTTTCTTGAATATTCTTTGAAATTGCATCCATTGTTTGAGTTGCTGTAAAAGATTTAAAGTCTCTGAGTATATTTGATAATGATCCATTCTCTGAGGCTGCTATAAAATGTACATGATTGGTCATAATGCAATAACAATATAATTTTAGGCCTTTTTTTTTCTGACAAAAAATAAAACTTTCTACCAAAATTTCTTGATATATCCTTCTTGTAAAAACATCTATAAATCCCACTACACTGAAGCTAACAAAATATAATCCATCTTCTGTTGTTTTGTATTTTTCTGACATTTAACAAAGGTAATAATTACAATAAAGAATCAGTTTTAAAATTATCAATTCTGAAATAGTACCGGCACTAAGCCCAGCACACATGGCATGGCTTCAGCTTAGCGCCTACATGGGAAGCAATTGGCGCAAAACTTTAGGGTAGTATTGGTATTAAAATATGCTCATTTAATTTGTGCATTATCCAAATCATTAACTTTACTCATCAATCAGAAAATTAAAATAATAAAAGTTGAACTTCATACATCGCATTAATAGTTTTCTTTAAAATATGAGAAATTTGCATATTTGCTGCACTAATTTGTCAAGTTCATTCTAACAAAAGAAAAGATCAAACTAGTGTCAATCCATTACAGTATTCAGAAAAAGCAACAATTTGATTAAAAAAACAGAGCCCTTTCTTTTTTATGTAACCATCATACTTTTAACAGCGCCTGTTTTCTGTTGCGATTATTTTGTGACTAACGATGGTCCTGCACATGTTTATAATGCCAATTTAATTCAACACTTTTTTGGTATCTATCATCAACAAATAAGTGCTTTTTTCAACTTTAATACCTCTATAGAACCCAATTGGATAGGCCATTTTATCTTAATCATCTTTAATAGTTTTTCAAGTGGTGCCTTTAGTGAAAAGTTATTGGTAGCTTCCATTTTTGTGCTTTTTCCTTTATCCATCAGAAATCTTGTAATCACACTGAACAAAGATAATGCATGGCTCGCATGGCTGTCATTCCCATTGGTGTTTAATTTTATGATTGGATTGGGTTTTTACAATTTTAGTATGGGTATTGTATTGTTTATTTTAGCTATTAGCTATGCCATTAAAAGTGAATTTGAATGTAAGGGCAAACAAATTTTTATTTTAATGCTTTTAAGCCTTGCACTCTATTTTTCTCACTTAATTGTTTATGCCTTATTCTTCCTGTTTTTTTCAATGGGCATCCTTTTAAAAAGAAAAAATAATCTAAAATCACTGGCTGCCTATATTGGCCTTCAAATTCCATTTCTACTTCTTTGTTTCCTGTTTTTAATACATAACGCAAAAGGAAAAAGCGCTGATACACTTGGGTTTGAAATGCTTGTTGATTGGTTATTAAAAGCCAGACCTTTAATTGTTTACAACGAGCTTGAGGAGGCTTGGTTTGGCTATACTTTTAATTCAATTCTGATATTCATTCTTTTCTCAGGAATCATTTTTATAAGATTAAACAAAATAAAAATAGGTAACACTTCTAATTTTCAGCTATGTGTAGCTTTTATGTTTTTTATGCTTGTATTATTTTTTGTTGCACCCAATGAACTGGTGTCGGGTGGGTTTTTAAATGTAAGAATGTTGTTGCTGTTTTATATTTTTTTGATCGCATGCTTATCTATGTTTACTTATCCTAAATTCATAGCAATTCCAATAATACTGTTCCTGTTAACTACCACTACCTTTATGCAAAACCAAAAGTTTGCTAACCTTAAAGTACTATCAGCAGAAGCTAGTGAATTAACAAGCATTCAAAATCATGTAAAAGAAGGGACAACAATGATTCCACTCAATTATTCTAAAAATTGGTTACACACTAATTTAAGTAGTTATATAGCATCCGATAAATTAATTTTAATATTAGATAATTATGAAGCCAATACCCCCCATTTTCCTTTAAAATGGGTGGAACAAGCACAACCAAATCCATTGCTTGGTAATTTTAGCTACAGCCTTAACCCAACTATTACTATTGCACCCTATGAAAATAAAACAGGTTTGCATTTAGATTACATTGTAAGATGGTGCTACCAGCATGCTGAAAAAGATACTATAGCTTTAAAAACAAATCAAGAAATAAGTAATGATTTTAAATTGATTTACACTTCCCCCAAAGGCAATGCAGAACTATTTGAAAGACGCTAGAAGATTACATTTAATATTCATTTGCACGTTTAATAATTCTTATGCTGAAATCAATTACACGCCAACGATCAACACCGGAATAGTAATATTATGCCTTACTTTATCTAAAGTAGTACCAAATAAAAAATCATTAATTCCTTTGTGTCCATGCGTAGCCATAATCAATAATTCGGCTTGCTTTTGAGTGACAATAATTGGTATTTGTTTTTTGGGATTTCCATATCCTAAAGCCGTTTCAACTTCGTATCCTAGCTCCTCTAAATATATTTTGTACTTTTCTAATTGTTTGATATCACTTGTACTTTCATGGTCTTTAATTTCGTCACCCAACACCAATGCACCAGCGGTTTCTACAATATGTATAAGAATAAGCTTTGATTTTTTTTGAGCTTGTAGCACTGCTTGTGAGAGCGCTGCATTATCAGAATCAGAAAAATCGACTGTAATGGCAATACGTTTATACTCTTTTCTGGTAATCACAGGTTCTAACCTGTTTGAGCCATGCGGTGTGCTTGTATGATGATGTTTAATTTTAGTAATTAATGGTAAAAAAGTAACATATAACAACACACCTATCGAAAGCAATATGATTGGGATTACAGTTACTAGTATTAATATTTGATGTTGGGGGTAGGTTTCAAGCAAACCTAGCACTTCTTCCATCACCAATTTAATATTTAATGAAACAATAATGCCTGCACTTATCCACGCTAATATTTTAATCTTATTACCTATCACAAAATCACCCATCTTTTTCTTATCACTCACAAAGTGAATTAAAGGAATGATGGCAAAACCCAACTGCATGCTTAAAATCACCTGACTTAAAATGAGTAATTTTCCAGTTGCTGATTCGCCCATGTAATAAATAGCCAACAGGCTTGGTATCACTGCCAAAGAACGTGTTAAAATTCTTCGTACCCAAGGTTGAATCCTTAAATTAAGATAACCCTCCATGATAATCTGTCCGGCCAAGGTACCTGTAATCGTTGAACTCTGACCAGCTGCAATAAGTGCTACTGCAAATAATATGGGAGCCCATTTATTGCCTAGCATAGGAGCCAATAAGCTGTGAGCATCTTGTATTTCGGCTATTTCAAAAAGACCATTATTATAAAAGGCAGTTGCAGCTAAAATTAAAATAGCAGCATTTACAAAAAAGGCCAAATTAAGGGCAATGGCAGAATCAATAAAATTAAATTTAATAGCGCGTTTTATATCAGTGTGCAAGTGGCCAATTTTACGCGTTTGCACTAAGGCCGAATGCAAGTATAAATTATGTGGCATTACTGTGGCTCCAATAATACCAATGGCAATATAGAGCGCGTCACTATCGGGCAAAGATGGCACAAAGCCTTTAACGACTTCGCCTAATTGAGGTTGTGCAAAAATCATTTCAGCAAAAAAAGAAAAACCAACCATGGCCACTAAAGCAATAATAAATGCTTCCATTTTTCTGATGCCAAAGTTGATTAAAAACAACAGGATAAAAGTATCGAGCACACTAATTACCACACCAATCATCAGAGGTAAATCAAACAACAGTTGCAAACCTATGGCCATACCTAGCACTTCGGCCAAATCGCAGGCAGCAATAGCTATTTCTGCCAGTAAATACAAATAGAAATTGACGTACTTTGGATAGGTTTCGCGCGATGCTTGCGCTAAATCTCTACCTCTAACAATGCCCAATCTGGCGCTCAAACTTTGCAATAAAAGTGCAATAAGATTACTCATTAAAAGCACCCAAATTAATTGATATCCATATTTACTGCCGCCAGCAAGATCAGTGGCCCAGTTTCCGGGATCCATATAACCCACACTAATCAGATAGGCTGGACCCAAAAAGGCAAAAAACTTTTTATAAACGCCTTTTTTTTGACTAATATCAACACTGGCGTGAACTTCTGATAATGACTCGGCAGATTTATTTCTTTTTACTGACATATCACTAAAATATTTTTTGCCACCTGATGGCTAATAAATAACTCATCTTTCTTGTTTACCACTAATTGCATCGATTGGTCAAACTCAACAATTTTCTTAACGACCACCTTTTGCGCTAATGTTAAATTAACTTCATTTAAATAGGCCAAAAAATTTGCACTGTGCTCCAAAACACCAGCAATAACGAGCTTCTCTCCTACTTTAGCTTCATGCAAAGGTGTTGCTTTACTGTTTTCTATCTTTCCACTTTTAGTTGGAATTGGATCACCATGAGGATCAAATTTAGGCTGCCCTAAAAATATATCTAATCGGTTAATCAGCTCTTCTGATTTTATATGTTCTAATTGTTCAGCCACTTCGTGCACTTCATTCCAGTTAAAATTGAGTTTATCTACCAAAAAAACTTCCCATAAACGATGATTTCTAACAATATTAAGTGCTGCTTTTTTACCTTTTACTGTAAGTGTTACTCCCTGATATTTTTGATAGTTAATTAATTTTTGGTTGGAAAGCTTTTTAAGCATATCGCTCACTGTGGCTGCTTTGGTCTCAAGCCCTTCGGCAATAGCGTTGGTGGAAGCACCTGAGGGATACTTTTCGCATATTTTGTAAATACACTTTAAATAGTTTTCTTGTGTTTGAGATGACATAATAATTATTTTTACAAATATAAATAATATTTTAGACTAATCTAAATTATAAATTTTACCTGCATTATAATCATAGTCTATTAGAAAACATTTGAAACCTTTTATCCCTTGCAGCGAATAGAAAATAGCCCATCAATTGCAATAGTACTATTCAATATTTAGCAAAATATTAAAAACAGTTTTTAGTCCAATTTTCAGCGTAATGACCAAGCGATTGATTCTTCAAAAATGTTTTATGGGATTGTTTTACCTCAACCGCATGGTTAATTCAGCACTCGTAAAAGAATGAGATATTAAGATAGTTCCAAATGCAAAACGACCTGTATCAATGAAGATACAGGTCGTTTAAAAAATTATTAGCTATTGTTATTTGCTGTTAAATCCTACTGGACTTCCCACACGTGTCATTGCACAACGGAAACCTAACCAAGAAGTTGATTGTCTCTCATCAAGAAACCTTCTTGTTCCTGGATTCATCCAATATGCTCTGTCATGCCAGTTTCCACCTTTAAATACGTGTGCTTTGTCATTAATCATTGAAGTAATATCTGGACCAGCTTCAACCATTTTTTTAGAGAAATACATTCCATTACTTTCAGGTGCAGTAGCTTCACCTTCTTCTGCTGGTGCAGCAGGTTCAGCAGGTGCTTCTCCTTCGGCAGGTGCTTCTCCACCACCTTCAGCTGCGCCAGCTGTTGCAAGTAGGCTTTTCCAATTTTCTTCATCCACTTGAGAAGAAAAATCACCGTCTAAGAAATTGATATTGTCTGAACGCTTGTAGTTTCTTCTTTCAGCAAGATTATCCGTTACAGGCTGTACATTTCTGTATTTAATATGGCCTAAGCTGTCTTTATCGGCAACTGCACCTTCTTCATTTAAAATTTTAGTTTGGAATACATTTCCTCTAAAAGCTCTAAAATCAGATTTGTCATCATGACTCACCGCACGATAAACATCCATTACCCATTCACTTACGTTGCCAGCCATATTGTATAAACCATAATCATTAGGCCAATATGAGAGCACAGGGGCTGTGATATCTGCATTATCATTTAAGTTACCAGCAGTACCCATGTTATCACCTCTACCTCTTTTAAAGTTGGCCATCATTTTACCGATATCTTGATCCATGTCATTTCTAACATAATGCCCGTTCCATGGATACAGCTTACGTTTAACAACATCTTCTTCCGTGGTATTACCAATTAAAGAGTAAGCAGCAAATTCCCATTCAGCCTCGGTTGGGAGTCTATATCGAGGAAGAAGAATTCCATCTTCCATTCTTACCTTTCTTTCTCCACTTCCTTTGCTGTTTAAATCAGCTTTATTTTTCTTAACAGTACCTTCATATTGCCCTACAAGATAGGCATCGGTATTAAAATTATTTTCGTTAACCCAATTATTTGGATCAAATTCTAAAATACCTTCTCTAATTAAAATAAACTCATTAACGCGATCAGTTCTCCAAGCACAAAAATCGGTAGCTTGCAACCAATTGATACCAACCACAGGATACTCATGATAGGCAGGGTGACGCAAATAGTATTCTACATACGGTTCATTAAATGCTAAACGGTCACGCCATACCAAAGTATCAGGTAAAGCTTTTTTCAAAACTTCTGAATAATCGGTGCCGTATACATTTCTTGTCCAAAATAAGTATTCTAACCAGTCAACATTTCTTACTTCGGTTTCATCCATATAAAATGATGAAACAGTAACCCTTCTTGGTTGGTTGTTCCAATCATACATTACATCCTGTTCTATGCGTCCCATTGAGAATGTGCCACCTTCAATAAGAACTAATCCAGGACCAGTTTCTTGTTCTTGATAAGCTACCCTTTCAAATCCTCCATTGTCGGGATTGTTATATTCCCAACCGGTAGAGTTAGAAGCAGGATTAGTACAAGATGCAGCTATAAGCATACTTCCCGCAGAAATAGCCATCATTAATTTCTTGCTTGTTTTCATTTTATTGTTTAATGGTGAGCGTAAATTAATTTCCATTGAATTATTTAGAATGTAGGACAATTTATGGTATTAAACTTCTTTCTTTTTACTTTACATTTAAAGGTAAATATCATTGATAATTCATGGGATCCAGCTGATGCGTTACTCAACTTCGAAACAGTAACATCGTAGGTGTAACCTATCTTGAATTTGTCCATTTTAAAACCTATTAAGGCAATAATTGCATCTTGATTTCTGTACCATAAACCACCAACAAGTGGTCCCTTTGATACGTACAATCCTAAATTAAGTTGCTGAAAATTTGCTTGTTGTTGATAGATGATATTTGGAGAAATGGTCCAATCGTTGAATTGACTTAGCGGAATTACAGCTCCAGCATGGGCAGTTATTTTTCTAGGCAATCTGCTTTTTGCAGCATTTGTGAAGCCTTCATAGGGTTGAGTTAAATGATGCACTGCAATTCCACCAAAAAATTTATCGCTAAATGCTAAAACTCCTGCCGAAAAATCAGCCACACCGCGACTATTAAAAATTGGCGCCTCTGCTGTTTTATAAATAAACCCATTTCTATCACTAATTTGATCTCCAAAAGTTAAGCTATTCCAATCAACTTTCTTTTGATAATAAGTTGCTTGTAGACCCGCGCGAATACTAAAGAAGCGATTTACAGGAAATTGATAAGAATACATACCGCTGGCGCCTGTGGTTGTTAAAGCTCCGGCACCTGCTCTGTCATTCATAACTAAAACACCTAAACCACCATTCATATTATCAATATGTTGATCATAAGAGGCACTATAAGTAACAAAATTGCCTGGGATGCCTGGCCACTGATTTCTATAGTTCATTACCACACGAGGGCAACGTGCTGTTCCAGCAAAAGCCGGATTAAGATATAGGGGATTTGCGTAAAACTGGCTAAATTGCGGGTCTTGAGCCATTACATCACTCGATAGGATGATGCATGTTAAGCCTGTAAAAAGCAATTTAAACAACAAAGTTTTGTTCATTGATAAACGATTAAAGCCACAAGTATACATAATTTTTGAATGTAAAGTTACAATTGACGTGATTTTTTTTATTTCTGAATTCATTTTAACAAATTTCTTTAGTTTGTTTTTGACAATAATTAAATCTTATTTTCGTTCTTTTGACAATATTTTTCAACATTTGCTCGACATTGAGTGTTTATTTATAAATTAACAGATTATGCAATTGAATAAAAGAATTTTAATTACCATTTTACTATTGGTTACGTCTTTTAACGTAAAAACGTTTGCACAAATCAAAAAAGAAACTGTAAAAACAGCTCAAGCCAATGTAAAAAGCAATGAAATTAAAACAAAAAATATTAAGTATAGCCAATCAAATAAAATTATCTGGACCGAACCAAGCAGCTACAGCGAAGAAGGAACAGTTCAAAGTTTTTTAAATTTTGAAGGCATTTCTTTATCTAACATAGATGGACTACCTTATTTTTCGGCAAGAGCAAATGTGCCTGCGGGCTATAAAAACGGCCAGGTAATTATTACCAACACGGCATTTGAATCCTTGAGTGCTGCAGAACAGGCTATTGCAGCTAACTACAAAGGTCTGACTAACGATATAAATGTTAATACCAAACAAGTTTTTACAAAAAAAATACCTTCCTTAATCTATGATTTTGTGCCATTGCGTAAAAATGCATCCACTGGTAAAATAGAAAAGTTAGTTGCTTTTGATATTAAAATAAGTCCAATAGAAAGTTCAAAGTCGTCAAATAGATCTCATACTTATGCTTCTGAATCAGTGCTTAAGTCGGGCACATGGTTTAAAGTTGGTGTTACCAAAGATGGTGTGTATAAAATAGACTTTAACTATCTTAAAAATTTAGGTGCCAAGGTAGAAGAAATTGACCCACGAAACATTAAAATTTATGGAAGTGGAGGTCAACAACTGCCTTTTTTAAACAGTGTATCGCGGTTTGATGACCTGACTGAATGTGCTATTTATTGCGAAGGAGAAGCTGATGGTGTATTCAATGAAAGTGACTTTGCTATTTTTTATGGCAAAGCTCCACATCGCTGGAGCAATGATAACAGCTGTTTAGGCATGGCGCATAAGTTAAATGACTATACAGATACAAGTTATTATTTTATCAATATAGATGGAATTACAGGAAAACGTATTAATCAACAACCTTCAGTTACTCAAAATGCCACCTCAACAGTGAACTCTTTTGATGATTTTGCCTTTTATGAAAACGAAGCGGTGAATGTAGTAAAGAGCGGAAGACAATGGTTTGGTGAGAATTTTGATGTAGTAACTACTTACAATTTCCCCTTCAATTTTCCGAATATCGATTTCAATGCACCCGCTTATGTTAAAGCGCAAGTGGCAGCCAGATCGAACCCGGCAGCCTCTTTTAATATACAATGTGGCTCAGCAAATTTTGATGTTAATCCTTCTCCTGTTGCCTTACAACCTTATTATGCAGATCCTGTGACTATGGCAAATGGGTGTCAACAGTTTGTTCCTAATGCTTCTCAACTAAATGTTGAAATTAGATTCACAAAATCTGCCTCATTTAATAGTGGTTACGGTTTACTAGATTATATTGAATTACGTGTTCGAAGACAATTAAAAATGGCTGGAAATGAAGTGGCATTTAGAGATTTTAATTCTTATGGTATTGGGCAAATTGCAGAATTCAATATTGCTGACGCTTCAACAAACACGCTAGTTTGGGACATTTCTGATTTGCAAAATGTGAAACAAATTCAAGGTATATTAAACGGTAATACCTATACTTTTAGAGCAAATGCAGATACAGTGTTTGAATATGTGGCTTTTAACAATGGTAGCAACGCTATTAAAGAACCCGTTAGTTTTGGAATTGTAGAAAATCAAAATTTGCATGGTTTAGGGTTTTATGATATGATTATCGTTTCACATTCGTTATTTGTTGAACAATCGCAACGCTTGGCTGACTTACATTATGCAACAGATGGCCTAAAATCACTGGTGGTAACACCTCAAAAAATATACAATGAATTTTCGGGTGGAAGCCAAGATGCTACGGCCATTAAGCAATTTATGATGATGTTTTATGACAGGGCAGTAACAGCGGCAGAGTTACCAAAATATTTATTATTAATGGGCGATGCTTCCTACAAAAACAGGGGCAGAAGTACTGTTGGCAATACAAATTTTGTAGTGTGTTTTGAATCAGCAAATGGGGTCTCCTATATAAACTCCTATGTTTCGGATGACTATTTTGGTTTGCTGGATGAAAGCGAGGGAGAGGGCTTAACAGAACAAATGGATGTTGCTGTTGGAAGAATTCCCGTAAAGACTAAAGATGAGGCCAAAGCAGTAGTTGATAAAATTTTTGCCTATTTACAACCACAATCAATAGAAATTGCCAATCCTTCCTTTTGCGGCACCGCTGGCTCTGTTTCTAGTGGCGACTGGCGAAACATCATTTGTTTTGTTGCTGATGATGAAGACAATAATCTTCATTTCTCTCAATCAGAGCGCTTAGCCATTTATGTAGATTCAACCTATCATGATTATAATATTGATAAGATATACATTGATGCTTTTAAACAACAATCAGCTGCTGGCGGAGCGCGCTATCCAGATGTAAACACAGCCATTAATCAAAGAGTTGACAGAGGAGCCTTAATTGTAAATTATACAGGTCATGGAGGTGAAACCGGCTGGTCGCAAGAACGCATTTTAGAAGTTAAAGACATTGAATCGTGGAACAATGCTAATAGATTACCGCTATTTGTAACCGCCACATGCGAATTCAGTAGGTTTGATGATCCTGCCCGCACCTCAGCTGGTGAAGAAGTAATTTTAAGACCCAATGGAGGTGGTATTGGTTTGCTTACCACTACCCGATTGGCTTATGCCAATTTTAATGAAACTTTAAACAGAAATTTTTATCAAAATGTATTTGTAAGAGACTCCATCACTAAATTGTTTCCCAGAGTTGGTGATGTTTGTACCACCACAAAAAACAAAACTGCTGCTGTAAGCTCAGGCACAAGCAACCATCGGAACTTCTCTTTATTATGTGACCCAGCGGTTAGACTTAATTTTCCTGATTATAAAGTTTACACCCAATCTATCAATGATCAACCCGTTACATTTTTGGGCGACACCTTAAAGTCACTTACAAAAATTACAATAAAAGGATATTTAGCAAACCTTTCAGGGACAAAGCTAACAAGTTATAATGGCATATTATTTCCCACCGTATTTGATAAAGAAACTAAATTAAAAACTTTGGCAAATGATGCGCAGCTTTCAAGTGCACAAAATTTTAAAATGAGAAAAAGTATCATGTATCGAGGCAAAGCGAGTGTGAGCAATGGTGAATTTACCTTTTCTTTTGTGGTGCCAAAAGATATAGATTACGCCTTTGGACCTGGTAGAATTAGTTACTATGCTGCCGATGGTGTAAATGATGCCAATGGATTTAACGAGAGTTTTATTGTTGGAGGAACCAACCCGAATGCCCCAACTGATGGTGATGGACCCAAAATAGATTTATTTATGAATGACAATAAATTTGTGGCTGGCAGTATTACCAACGAGAGTCCTGATTTATTGGGTGTATTGTTTGATGATAATGGTATAAACACCGTTGGAAATGGCATTGGGCATGATTTGGTGGCTGTTTTAGATGAAAATACCGAAAAATCTATTGTTTTAAATGATTTTTATCAAGCTGATTTAAATTCATACCAAAGTGGCATTGTACGTTACCCTTTTACTAAATTAAGTGAAGGCAAGCACACGCTTACTTTAAGAGCTTGGGATGTGTATAACAATTCGAATACAGCCAATACCGATTTTGTTGTTTCATCCTCCGCAAATCTAGCCTTGCAGCATGTTTTAAATTATCCTAATCCTTTTACTACTTATACAAAGTTTATGTTTGAGCACAACAAGCCATGCGAAACATTGGATGTAAGTATTCAGGTATTTACGGTATCAGGAAGGTTAGTGAAAACTTTAGAAACATTGGTTAAATGTGAAGGATTTAGATCTGAGCAAATTACCTGGGATGGATTAGATGATTTTGGCGACAGGATAGGGCGTGGTGTTTATGTTTACAGGTTAAAAGTTACCGCACCTGATGGCTCATGGGCCGACAAGTATGAAAAATTAGTAGTTTTAAAATAAGTGAAGGTTTTATATTGTTTAATTTATAAATTTGCAGTCCTTTAAAGAAAATTTGATGAAAAAATATTTTTGGTTACAGGTCGTTTCTATTACATTATTTTTGATAACGAACCAAGCTAATGCACAAA
>JBILPB010000294.1:0-4067 GCA_044374175.1 Bacteroidia bacterium
GTATTTGCAGGAACTACACAAGCAAAACCTTTTAAAGGAGTTATTGCATCAGTGGTTCCTGTTGCGCCGATGTAGCCATAAGATGCATTAGGATTTAAATTTGTTTCATCATACTCAAAAACTGTAGGAATTACATTGTAAATGTTTCCGGGTACAAATGGAGTGTTGTCAACCGAAGAAAGGATCGTAAAATCATCTCTCCAACCGCTCACTGTGTTATTTACAAAAGCACCTTGCACTGGGCTAGATAGGAAATGGTATCCTGAAAGCGTTCCAATTTTTCTTTCTACAAGCACATCACCAGTAACATTACCAGCGCCACTTCCGTCAATTAAACCTGTTTGCGTAGCAGTTGACTTAATTACTAAACCTCCGTTTGAATTTAAGTTTCCTGAGAATACTTTTAATTTTCCGGTTAAATTTATTTTACCACCAGCATTGATCGTAAATGAAAACGCACCTAAAGTTCCGGCTGTTCCATCAACATTTGCATCAATATTTGCCACGTTAACACGACCAGTTGCACCAACTGTTAGGTTGCATGATTTTGCAGGTGTATTATTTGTTGAGGCAAATAATTTATCGGCAATGGTTAAATTTCCATTAACGGTAATATTGCCATTGCGATCTCCAGTTCCTGTTCCATCAATACCATCTATTGAAAAATCTCCCGTAGGATTTGTAAGAATTAAATTTCTTGTGCTATTAACAATCAAATTTAAAGTACTACCAGCGATATTATTGTAGAAAGCTGTGTTTGGTGATCTCAAATTAACATTACTATTTAAAGTAAGTGTTGAACTAATATTGGTAATTAAATCTTTTCTAATTACACCAAGGTTATATGAGCCTGCTCCGCTTAATGTAGAGTTGATTCCTTCTATTGACAAACCAATAGCATCGTAAGTAACTCCGTTTCCAATTGCACCGCTATTTATGATATTACCAAAAAGTCTGATGTATTTTTCACTTCCAACAGTAACATTATCAGTAAAGATTTTACCACCAGCATTGATAGTAATATTATTTACACTTGGAGGGGTAGTAGTGTAGTTAAGAACCACACTATGTGTATTGCGAACAACATAATTTGTAGTTGATTTAAATGGTGCACAAAGACCAGTGGTACCAGTTGGAGTATCTGACCAAATTGCAGTTGTGGAATTAAATACATCAGGATTTAAATTACCTGAGTTGATAGAATAATACGTTGCTGCATTACAATTGAAGTTCTGGTTATTTGGGCTTCCGTTGATGTTACAAGCGCCCCAACTAGCAGCAAGTGCATTATCAGAGTTAGGATCATTTAAACTTAATGATGGACCTTGACCATTAGCAGCAGTACCAAAAGCAGGACCGTAAGTAACATTGTCAATGATAGCAGCATCATCACGCAAGATTAAAGGTGCACCTGTATTAGTTAACTGATTTGCAGTTGCATTGATTGAAACAGTCGCAGGGAAAAGCGCAGCGCCATTAGAACCCAGTTGAACAGTGATGTATTGACCTGGAGCTAAGTTGATTGAAGTTAGTGCAGGGAAATTTCTTGTCCAAGCTACACCTGAAGAAGGAGTTCCTTGAATTGACCATGTTTCATCAATTACCACATTGGAAATATCATTATTGTAAAGCTCCACCCATTCCTCATCATTACCTAAATTATCATACATAATTTCAGTAATCACTATTTTTGGAACATCATTATCAGAGATGTCTAAATCAATTGCAGATGTAAAGCCAAGTTCAATACCTGCAGATGGATTCAGCATGGTAATGGTTGCGGTTTCTAGACCTTCATATAGTATATCATTTAAAACAGTGAACGTTACCGTTCCAGTTGGATTGACACCTGCAGGAATATTCACGGTTGTGCCGCTAATTGTATAATCTCCTGAAGTTATTCCAAGACCTGAAACATCTAAATCTACGGATTGAGGAGATGCAATTGTACCTGTAATAGTAACAGTTAAAGTGATTGTAGTCCCGGTGGCTTCAGCGCCAGTGATTACATTTGCAGAAATATTAGCATAAGGCAATAAAAAGCATTGCATGGTTGCATCAGCATTAGCAATAACTAGAGCAGTTGTTCCGCCTGTTGGATTTACGGTGTTTATGTTTCCAGTTGGCCATACTCCATCATCATCTGTAAAAACACAAAGTTGATTTCCTGTAATTCTACTATATGATGTAAAATTTCTGATACCAGTTGCAAGTGTGTTTGGTATAATAGTTCCCCAAGCTTTTGATACACCTTCAACAGAAGATTGGTAAAATGATGGATATGTCGTTCCGCCTGTTGTTCCATCACTTTCGAAATAAGTCCCTGAAATTGGACGACCTGTTCCTAATTCATTATCATACAAGAATATAAAATCTTTAACAGCACCATTTGAAACGCTTCTAATACCTGTACCATTGTTTGCTCCGGCACTTGCAACTAAATTTATAACTTTAACAGAATTAGTTGTAGTAACACGGTTGGCAACTGCAGTACCTCCAGCACCATCATTTAACATGATACGCATGAAAATATTATTACCAGGTGTAAAACGAGCGTTTGCAGAAGGCTCTAAAACAAACCAGCCAGTGTAATTACCGCTTGCATCAGAATCAAATTCACCATATTGACCAACTGCAGCCAATCCTACGCTTGTAGTTCTAACCCATGTTGGTGCATTAGTAAATATAGGAACACCAGCACCATTCGAACTTGCATTGTCTGTAGCAACTACGATAGCTGTATTAAAGTATCTATAAGTTGAATTTGGCGTTAAATTGGTGATTGTTACTTTAAAAGGACAAGGTAACCTGTTATTATTTGTGCCATTAAGACCTTGCATGTATTGCGGAACAATTAAATCTGTAATTAAAGGAATAACAACCACACTACCTACAACAGAAATCGTACTAGGAGAATTTGTTGCACCAGTACTTTGAATATTAACTGTTCCATTAAAAGTACCACCAGCTGCTCCAGTTAATCTAATAGAAATAGTTTTGTTTACAGTGGCTGTAGTATAAGTTAAACTTGAAGTCCATGAAAAACCGCCATTGTCGGAATATTCATAGCCAGGAATAGCATCTATGGTTAGGTCATTAGTTAAAAATACCCCATTAACTGTGAAAGTGCTAATAGCAGATGGTGTTGGAACACTTGTAGAAAAGGTATTTGTTGGTGTAATTGCACCAATTGTTAGTACAGGAATTTGAGGTGAAATATCGCCTGAAGCTGTTAAACTGGTATTAGTTGCACCGGCAGTGGCATTTATTACTTGTAGGTTGTAACTGCCAACTGCCTGAGAGGCAGCTAATCTAATATAAACTGTTGTAGATGCTAAACTACCAGCCGTGTATGGCAGAGAAACAGAAGAAAAGAAATTTGTATTATCTGTTGAAACTTCGTAGGCAGTTACACCTGCATCAACAATAACGTTTGAACTTGAAGGTACAAGATTGCTACCATTAACAGTAAATAACTGAGACGCTGAAGGCCCAAATCCAAAAATATAATTAAAACCCGTCATTGCTGGCGTTGATAAGTTTAACACTGGCGTTAGCGGCACAACATCACCTGAGGCTGTTTTGCTAGATGAAGCACCACCACCCGAAATTGTTATTGCTTGACTATTATATGCACCAACTGCCAAACCAGCTTTTAAACGCACATGCACAGTTTGTGCGGCTAAAGTAGCTGTAGTATAGCTGTATGTTACAGAAGATGAAAAAGTAATATTGTCTGTTGAAACTTCGTATCCACTAGTTCCAGAAGCATCCACTGTAATATTTCCCGGAGCGCCAGTTAAGTTAGCACCAGTAAAAGTAAAAGAAGTAGAAGTTGAAGGACCACTGCCAAAATTATAGTTTAATCCTGTAATGGCAGTTGCAGAAGGGGTAAGGATAGGAAGAGGAGTTCCTGTCAACTTAATGTCATCAACACGAATTGAGGCTGTACCAGACTTTAAAAATCTAATTTTTAATCCTGAAATTTGCGCTGCTGCTGGTAAGCTTAGTGATTTTGACAAATACCAGCCAATCGCAGTTGCAGCAGTCTCATTAAATAAACTTGC
>JBILPB010000079.1:0-14956 GCA_044374175.1 Bacteroidia bacterium
AATAAAATAGTTTAAAATATATTTGGAAGTAAGAAATGTTTTTATTTACCTTTGATTGTTATTAAATCAATAGTTTTGACCTTTAAAATATCAATATATGTATTTCAGCAGCAATTTTAAGTTTTTACGTAGTCGTAAAAAACGCTCACAAGAAGAAGTAGCCGCAGGTTTGGGCATTAAGCGTAGTTCTATTAATAATTACGAAAACGAATACGCCCTTCCTGGTATAGATATGTTGCCGACAATATCTAAATATTTTGGAATTAGTATCGATTTTCTTTTAAATGAAGAATTATCTACCATGTCGGAAAGCAAACTCCGCGAGCTAGAGCTGGGTCATGATGCCTATATTAAAGGAACTAAACTCAGAATTTTAGCCACTACGGTAGATAGCAAAAACCGCGATAATATAGAGTTAGTGCCACATAAAGCACGTGCTGGTTATACTGCTGGTTACAATGATCCTGAATTTATTAGCGCTTTACCAACATTTCAATTGCCCTTTTTAAGTAAAGAAAGAAAATACCGAACCTTTCAAATCAATGGCGATAGTATGTTGCCTATTCCAGATAAATCTTTTGTTACCGCTCAATTTTTAGAAAATTGGAACGATATTAAAGATGGGCATGCTTATGTTTTACTAACACAAGACGATGGTATTGTATTTAAAGTAGTTTACAATAACATAAAAATTAAAAAGAAACTATTACTTAAGTCGCTCAACTTTGTTTACGAACCATACGAAGTAAGTGTTGGCGATATTAAAGAAGTTTGGGAGTTTGTCAACTACATCAGCACCCAAATGCCCGAATCAAATCAAAGCAAAGAAGAGGTAAACAAAAGTGTTACGCTTATTCAGGAAGAGATGCGCAAAATTGCAGAAGTATTGCAAAGAAAACCGCAAACATTGCTTAAAAGAAAACCATACGTGAGGTAGTTTTCAATTAGCTAATTAGCTCATACCGTTGATCAGCTGATGGTATTGCGGTTTTGGAATACTATAATTCAATTTAAAAATGAATAGTTTTTCTCTGCGGCTTCTTTGCGCGCTTTGCGGTTAATCTGTGAAAAAAATTTAATTAGCTAATTAGCTGATACCGTTGATTAGCTAATGATAATTAATTGTTTAAGTAAATATTCATTTAATCTTCTAATCTGTGGCAAAAAACAAGGTGCCAATGTATTCTGAAAATTAAAATGCAATAGCAATTTTAAACACAATTCTCACCACAATACCGCTTCATCAGATTGAATTCATAAAGAAAATTCGTATTCAAATTGTCTGATTGCATCATAGTCTAATTGCTTCATTGTCACATTAATTAACATTCCTTATCCGCTTGGCTTGGGATTAAAAATATTTTATAACGATATTCGCGGGCTATTTGCTTTTGATGTCTGAAACAGAAAACAAACAAAGATTTAATTTTTTAAAGCAGCTAAAAAATAAATACCGGCTGGTAATTATGAATGATGACACCTTTGAAGAAAAGGCTTCGTTTGTACTTTCGCCTCGTAGTGTGTTTGTTTTTGTGGTGAGTTCTACTTTGTTTTTAATTATTGCCGTTACCTATTTAATTGCATTCACATCTTTACGCGAGTATATCCCAGGTTATGCTGATGTAAATATGCGTAGAAATGTGGTTAAATTGACCTACAAAACCGATAGCTTGAATAATGAATTGGCAGCAAGAGATTTATACCTCGAAAACTTAAAGGCCGTTCTAAGTGGGCGCATTAAAGATACCATTACTGCTGATGCTTTGAAAGATACCGCTAAAAAATTTGAACATATTGATATAAGACCATCGGAAGAGGATTTGGCTTTACGAAAACAAATTGAAGAAGAAGAAAAAAACTCTTTGCGCTTTACCGAAAAAAAAGCAGTGAACACAGGTATTAATTCTTTCTTCTTTTTTGTGCCGATCAAAGGCATTGTAACAAATAAATTTAAAGTAACACCCGATCATTATGGTGTAGATATTGTTTCGCAGCGTAATGAAGCCATTAAAGCTACCTTGGATGGCACTGTAACCATGTCGAATTGGACACCTGAAACAGGACACGTAATTCAGTTACAACATGACGAAAATATAATTTCTATTTACAAACATAATTCGGTTTTACTTAAAAAAGTGGGCGAAAGGGTAAAAGCTGGTGAACCTGTTGCTATTATTGGCGAATCGGGAGAACAAAGTACGGGTCCGCATTTGCACTTTGAACTCTGGCACAAGGGCAAAGCAGTAGACCCACAAGATTATATGAGTTTTTAAAATTTAATGATTTGAAAAGAAAAGTAGCCATATTAGGTTCAACAGGTTCTATTGGAACACAAGCCATTGAAGTAATTCAGGAACAAGCTCAACACTTTGAAGTAGAGTTACTGGCCGCACATAACAATGCCGATTTATTGATAAAACAAGCACTTTTAGTGCAACCCAATGCAGTAGTTATTGGCAACGAAGACAAATACCAAATGGTAAAGGAAGCGTTATTGCCGCACGATATTAAAGTGTTTGCAGGCGCTCAGGCGCTAGAACAAGCAGTTACTATGGAAGGCATTGATGTTGTACTTACTGCAATGGTGGGCTATGCCGGACTAAAACCAACATTAGCAGCAATTAATGCAGGCAAACAAATAGCCTTGGCCAATAAAGAAACATTAGTGGTAGCGGGCGAATTAGTAACTTCTTTAGCTAAACAAAAAGGAGTAAATATATATCCGGTTGATTCCGAACATTCTGCCATTTTCCAATGTTTAGCTGGTGAATTTGATTTTACAATTAAAAATGGAACTGCAGTTGAAAAAATATACTTGACCGCTTCTGGCGGACCTTTTAGAGGGAAAGACAAAGATTTTTTAAGAAATGTAAAAAAAGAACAAGCCTTAAAACATCCAAACTGGGAGATGGGCGCAAAAATAACTATTGATTCGGCCTCTTTAATGAATAAAGGGCTTGAAGTAATTGAAGCAAAATGGTTATTTGGCTTAAAGGCCGAACAAATTGATGTGGTTGTGCATCCTCAATCGATAGTGCATAGCATCGTTCAATTTATTGACGGTAGCATGAAAGCACAAATGGGTTTGCCCGATATGAAATTGCCAATTCAATATGCTTTGGCCTACCCATATCGTTTGCAGGCAAGCTTTCCAAGATTTGATTTTATGAATTACCCTTCACTCACATTTGAGAAGCCCGATACCGAAACTTTTCGTAATCTTGCCATTGCTTTTGAAGCCATGCGCATTGGTGGCAATATGCCCTGCATCATCAACGCAGCCAACGAAGTTGTTGTAGAAAGCTTTTTAAAAGATAAAATTGGTTTTTTAGCCATGAGCGATGTAATTGAAGCTTGTATGAGCAAAGCATCGTTTGTAAAAACACCAACTATTGATGACTATGTGGCTACAGACAAGGAAGTAAGGGCATTGGCCTACGAAATGATTAATTAAAAATAAAACAAAAACCACGCAATAACCGAATGGAAATTTTAATAAAAGCATCGCAGTTAATTCTAAGCTTATCCATCTTAATTATTTTACATGAATTAGGGCATTTTATACCTGCCAAATTATTTAAAACTAAGGTTGAAAAGTTTTACTTGTTTTTCGATTGGAAGTTTTCGTTGTGGAAATACAAACGTGGAGAAACTGAATATGGTATTGGTTGGATTCCACTGGGCGGTTATGTAAAAATTGCTGGTATGATTGATGAAAGCATGGATAAGGATCAAATGAAATTGCCACCTCAACCTTGGGAATTTAGAAGTAAACCAGCATGGCAACGTTTAATAATTATGATCGGTGGTGTTACTGTTAATGTGTTGTTAGCTATTGCTATTTACATTGGTATATTGTTTTACTATGGCGAAGAAGTGTTGCCAACAGCTAACCTAACTTATGGCGTGAGTTGCGATAGCTTAGCCTTAGAAATGGGTTTAAGAAATGGCGATAAAATTGTTTCTGTTGAAGGCAAAGAAGTGGAGAGTTTTAAAAAGGTTTCACTTGAAATAATAATGAACGAAGCACGCACCGTACAGGTGATGCGCGATGGTAAATTAGAAAACATTGTTATTCCGGCCGGCTTTATTGGTAAGTTGATAAAACAACCCAATGATTTTATAATGCCACGTTTTCCATTTGTGATTGAGGATTTTGGAGAAGCTTCTCCCGCTAAGGCAGCAGGAATTTTAGCAAACGATAAACTCATTGGAATTAACGATTCAAAAATGGAGTATTTTGATGAGTTTAGAACCGAAATACAAAAGCATAAAAACCAAACTGTAAATGTAAAAGTGCTCCGAAATGGCACAGAACTCAGTCTTCCTGTAAAAGTTAATGAACAAGGTTTTATAGGTGTAATCCCAAAATCATTAGATCACTTTTTAAAAATTGAAGAAAAAAAATATTCTTTCTTTGAAGCTATTCCGGCAGGAACTAAAAAAGCTTTTACAACAGTGAGCGATTATGTAGGTCAGTTTAAATTAATATTTAATTCCGAAGTGCAAGGCTACAAACAATTAGGTGGCTTTATTACCTTTGGTAAAGTGTTTGCACCAGAGTGGGATTGGATGCGCTTTTGGAACTTAACTGCTTTTTTCTCAGTGGCTTTAGCAGTAATGAATTTGCTGCCAATACCTGCTTTAGATGGCGGTCATGTGTTATTTCTTTTGGTGGAAATGGTAACTGGTCGTAAGTTACCCGAAAAATTCTTAGAATATGCACAAACAGTGGGTATGATTTTATTGCTGGCTTTGCTCTTGTTTGCCAATGGGAATGATATTTTTAGATTGTTTCAATAAGGTCTTATAATTTTCTTAAATTGTTGATTTTAAGATTTTTAATTGTGCTTTCTTAATTTGTTACGCAAAGCATGTTCATTACTTATCAACAGGGTGTTAACGTTGTAAAAGGCTGATAGCTAAAACACTAAAATTTAGAAAAAAATAAAACTAAATTAATTGTGCTTTAGGTGGTAATTTTGTAATTCGAAAAAATGAAATGACAATCACCTTAAACAACATAGCAATGAACAGCGAGAAAAAACCATCGGTAACTGTAAAGAAAAAAAACATTCAAACTATTTTAGACTATTGTTTAGATACCAAACAAGAGTTTACAGTATTGCCAAAAATGGGCACTGATGAGTGGAACATAGAAATAGGCATCACTGAAATTAATAAAGCCATTAGTTTTGGTATGTTTTTAAGAGAAAACAAAATGGAAGCTAATGGGGTAACACCTTATGTAGCGCCAGCCAAAGAGGCAGCAGCACCAAAAAGCAAAGCCGAAAAAGCAATAGAAAGCAAAGTGGCAAAAGAAGCAGTAGTAGTAAAAGAAGAAAGTGCAGCCTTGCTTGACTTAGAAAGCCCGTCTTTCGAATTCGAAGATGCCTTTCAAAAATAGACAATTCAAAAATCAATAAAATACTTAATAGAGTCGAAGCTTCAGTGTTTCGGCTCTTTTTTTTGCCTCTTTTTTGGGTGCAATATACTTCGCAGGAATTTGAGTGAGTGCGAAAAAGAAGATTTTCAACTTTGCAATTTTGTTACTGAAATTATACTCGCTAAATGCTACCGCAGGCGTCCACGCATGTGCTTAAGCATTATGTGCTTCAAAATTAATTTGTGTTTTAGCGTAATTTAAACATGTGACATATTATGAATTAAAATTTATTTTTATCTAAATTTTCCTGTAATTAATTTAAAAGATAGAAATTGGAAAGTGAGGCAACACAAGCGTGGACGCTTTCGGCAGCAATCAACAGAAGGAATTTGAGTGATTGTGAAAAAAGTGTTGCTCCTTCTAGATGTTGTGACATAAAAATTACATTCCACATGCATTAAATTTTTAACCTTACAGCAAAAAAATAATATGAAAATTAAAACAATAATACAATTAGTCCTGTTGATCATTTTTATTGGCAAAATACAAGCCCAATCACCCATTTTAGATTCAAGCGTATGTATTAAGGTAGGCGATTTAGCACAAATAAATGTTATTAATAATGCCCTGGCAATTCCTCCAGGAAATGCTGGCCCAGCTCAAACTTATGATTATAGTGTGTTACCAACTTTTAATTCTAATTACGAAATTTTAGGGATCGATAATTTAACCTCGCCTTTCGGAACAACTTATCCAAGTGCCAATGCCACCGTTTCCTGGTCTTCTTTTGGAAGTCCATATTATCATTTTTTATTGTCGGATACTTCCTATATATACCTTGGTGGTGGTGGCTCTTTTGGTGATTATCAATATTTAGATACTTACCAACAATTACAATTTCCATTTACTTATAACGATTCCTATACCGACACTTTTGTGGCCGTTTCAAACACAGGTGGCTACAGAGCGGGTAGCGTCACACTATCGGGCGATGGTTATGGCACTTTATTAGTTCCTGGCCAAACATTTAACGATGTATTACGTGTAAAAAGAGTTTCAGCATACTACGATACTATTAGCAGTAATCCACGCTACACCGAAGAAACCTATTACGAATATTACAAGCCAGGCATTCCGCATTATATTTTATTACATGGATTTTATACCATAACCTCGGGTACAAGTAATCCAGTTGCTGGTTCACAATTGTTTTTTAATTCGGGAGCTTTAGTAAGTGGTGTGCAAGCCAACCCTTCATTAGAATCACTTTATTTTATTGCTCAAAATGGCAGTCAATGGAGTTTACAAACTAAAGCAACAACAACTTTTACAACATCTTTAAACATTTACAATATGCAAGGACAATTGCTGATGCAAGATGTGCTTAGCTTTTCAAAAGAGAGTACTGGCAAAACCTTGCCCAATGAGCAATTAGCTCATGGAATGTATTTGGTACAGTTTAAAAATGCAGAAGGTAAATTGGTGAGTTTGAAATGGTGCAAGGGGGAGTAAAACTTTAACAAAGTTCAGCACTTTGTTAAAGTTAAAAAGGTGAATCCATCTTGAATATTGCTACAAACAAAGCCTTTATTCAATAAAAATTGAGTAATATTTTTTAAGCCCTTTTTATTTTTTCTTCAATGGAAGTAGTAGAATAGCCATCAATAAATGCAATGCTAATGACCTGGCCACCATAGCTTTGTACCATATCGGCTCCAACAATTTTTGAAGGCTCCCAATCGCCTCCTTTTACTAAAAAATCGGGCTGTATTTGTTGTATTAGGTTAAGGGGTGTGTCTTCGCTAAATACTATTACAGCACTAACCACATGCAAACTTGCCATAATTAAAGCCCTGCTTTTTTCATCCTGAATAGGACGATGTGCCCCTTTTAATTTTTGTACCGAACTATCGCTGTTAAGGCCAACTATTAAACGATTTCCTAGTGAAGCTGCTTGCGCTAAATAGGTAACATGGCCTTGATGCAGCAAATCGAAACATCCATTGGTAAAAACTATACGCTGGTTTTTGAGTCGATAATTAGCAATTAATTTAGCTAATGCATCATTATCAATAATTTTATTTTGAATGACTTGCAGGTAATCCATGTTTGTTTTTGTTTAATATGGGAAGTAAAATTAGTGAAAGTAATCCACCAATAACAATAGCTAAAGTTTGGCTGCTCCAAATTATCCAACCCAAAGCGTAGCCAACATTGGCAGAAATACCGTAGATCACTAAAGTATTTTGAACAATAATTTGATAAGCACCAATACCGCCCTGTACCAATACAAAAGCAAAGGTACCAAAAAACAAAATGGCAAATGAAGCACCAACACCCAATACACTTGTTTCGGGCAGGGCTTTAAATCCTACATAAATTCCTAAAAAATAAATGACCCAGATGAATACCGAATGAAAAACAAACCAAAAAGGACTTTTTAATTTTGTAATTGTTTTTAAACCTGCTGAAAAACCTTTTAAAAAACCAATTATTTTAATGACTAATTTACTATTCATAATTTTCTTTCGCAGCAATAACAATGCGATTAGGAAGGTAACAAAGCCAATAATTACAATTGTTTTGATAGGAAACGAATCAGGATTTTGTGCTGGCTTTACAAAGGTGTTATAGGCTTCAAAAAGTTTAGCTGATAAAACATCAAATTGCCACACAATAGTTATTACCGATACAGTCAGGAGTAAAAGGGTATCCATTAATCTTTCAATGACCACTGTTCCAAAGACACTATCAAGAGGCAAATTTTCGTAGCGCTTGAGCACACCACAACGTGTAACTTCGCCAATGCGTGGTACGGCTAAGTTAGCTAAATAACCCACCAACACAGCCATTAATGTATTCATAAAGCCTGGTTTATGCCCTAATGGTTCAATCATTATTTGCCAACGAATGGCTCTGCTAATGTGGCTAAGAATGCCGAGCGCCATCACCATTAAAATAATACCATAATTGGCTTGACTAAAGGAATTTAAGATTTCTGTTTTATCTTTTTCGGTTAGATTTCTAACCACCAACCAAATTAGCAAAATGCCTATGCCCAGAAAAAAGATGGTTTTAATGCCATCCAGCCATATTTTCTGACCTTTACTCATAAATTAGCATATTATCAATAAGTCTTACCCTGCCTAGTTTTACGGCAATAAAAAGCATAGCAGCACGACTTTTATCATGCAACTCTAATTTCTCTAAATTATCGGCATAAGCAAATTGTATATACTCTGGAGTAATGAGCGGGTATTTTTTAAAATTTTCTATGGCCAATTGCAATAATTCTTGAGAACTTGCCGTTTTACTTTCAATTTTAATGGCTGATAAAGTATTAAAAATTCCGGCAGCCTGAACTCTTTCTTCGGGGGTTAATAGCATATTTCTTGAGCTCATGGCCAATCCATCTTCTTCACGAACAATAGCACATGGAACAATAATAATTGGCAAATTGAGCAACTTTACCAATTGTTTTACCACGCAAAGTTGTTGAAAATCCTTTTCCCCAAAGAAAGCAAAATGTGGTTTTACAATTTCAAACAAACGCTGCACAACATTAGCCATACCATTAAAATGACCAGGGCGATGTTCGCCTTCCATCACTTTTTCAATAGCGCCAAAATCATAATGCTGCATGGGCAAATTTGGAGGATAAATTTCTTCCACTTCTGGAATAAATACCGCATCACAACCAGCCTCTTTTAACAAAGCTAAATCCTTTTCAGTCGTTCGTGGGTAATTAAGCAAATCGTTTTTGTCATTAAACTGTGCTGGATTTACAAAAATACTGCAAACAGTGGTTTCGCATTGATTTACCGACAATTTTATTAATGATACATGTCCATTGTGCAAAGCGCCCATGGTGGGAACAAAACCCACTTTGCTTTTATCACTTAAAAAGGCAGAAAGTGCCGATTTGTCCTTAAATACCCTCAAAACAAATATATATTTAGGTTAAAATAATAGGCTATTACAAATGTTAAAAATATTGATTTCACTAGTATTATCCTGCCTTGAACACAGGCAAGAAGCTACTTAAAAAAGTATTTTTCAATGGGCAAAGCTAATATATTACTTTATTTTCACGATTATTTTTATTATTTTTGTATTCGTTTTGAAATTAACATACAAATTATGGACATAAATTTTAGGCTTTAAATTCTTTTTGAATTTGAAAAGTTTTGTTTTTGTGCATCAAATCCTAATTCAATAAAACATGAAAAAATCTAAAGTACTTTTTGTTTCGCAGGAAATTTTCCCTTATTTGGAGGAAAGCCCAATGGCTAATGTTGGCAGGTATTTACCGCAAGGTATACAAGAAAGAGGGAAAGAAATACGTACTTTTATGCCTCGCTTTGGTTTAATTAACGAGCGCAGAAATCAGTTACATGAAGTAATTAGATTGTCGGGAATGAATATCATTATTGATGATACTGATCACCCATTAATTATCAAGGTTGCTTCTATTCAATCGGCTAGAATGCAGGTGTATTTTATTGATAATGAAGAATACTTTCAAAGAAAACATTTGTTTACCGATGCCAACGACAATCATTTTGAAGACAATGATGAGCGCAGTTTGTTCTTTTGCAAAGGAGTGATTGAAACAGTAAAAAAATTAGGCTGGGCACCCGATATTATTCATTGCCATGGCTGGATGACAAATGCTATGCCTGTGTTAATTAAGAAAACTTATGCTGAAGACCCTCTTTTTGCAGAAACAAAAGTAATCTACTCGGTGTATGATGATACTTTTGAAAAGCCTTTAAATAAAAAATTCATTACAAAAGTGTCAAACGAAGGCATTGCTGAAGCAGAACTTAAAAGATTGAAAGATCCTACTTATGTAAATGTTACCAAGCATGCTATCGATTTTTCTGATGCTGTGATCAAGTCGTCTGAAAACCTACATGCAGATGTAGAAAAGCATATCAAAGGTTTAGATATTCCAGTGTTAGAATTTCAACCACTAGAGACCTACATTGATGCTTACTCCGCTTTTTATGACGAAGTTTTATTGAATGAATCTGTTTTGGCTGATTAATTTTATAAATGAATTCTAACTTGTTTAATTACAATACTATGCGGAAAAAATTGTCGCTTTCCGCTTCTTTTTTTAAATCCCTTTTATTTTTACTTGCTGTAGGAATTGCTTTTAATTCCTGTAAAGAGAGCGATACACTTGGTGGTAATCTTTTGCCTGCTGGCGATCAATCTCTCTTTAAAACAAGTTCTAAATTTAATTTAACCACATTTACTGTAAAAGAAGATTCAATAAAATCAGACGACCTTTCGCTGAGCCTATTAGGTAGTTATGTTGATCCCATTTTTGGAAAATCGACCGCCTCATTGATTACACAATTTGTGTCAAGTACCAATCAATTAGACTTTGGTTCAAATCCAATTGCCGACTCTGTTGTATTGTCCATGACCTACAGCGGTTATTATGGAAAGATTAATAAACTTGATGGCTTACAAAAAATAAGAATTTACAGGGTTACCAGCGGCATATCGAAAGATAGTAGTTATTATTCGGCTGCAAATCCAGATAAATATTACGATGAAAGTGATTTTATAAGCGAACACAATATTTTACCTGATCCAACCGGAAAATATCAAACTGGTGCGCCTTTGCAAAAATTTAGATTGCCATCAAGTTTCGGACAAAACATCCTTAATAATCAAAGTACCATCAACAGTGCTGGACTTATTAATTTTTTTAAAGGTTTGTACTTTAAACCTACCAACGAATTTCAAACGAGTGGAAATGGCGCAATTTTATCTTTCAATTTGGTGAGCACCGAAACACCATCAAAAATTACGCTTTATTTTCATAATGACACCAGCACCGTTTCTCAAAAGTTTGAAATGCTTATCAATAGTGATTGTTCACGGGTAAATTTTTTCAAACATGAAAGAAATGGTATCCCAGCCATTAACAATCAATTTTCCGATACTACACAAGGTAAAACCCAATTATTTGTGCAAAATATGTCGGGCGTATCTTCAAAAATATGGTTTACTAACATAGAAAGTTGGAAGGACTCTATGCCAATGGCCATTACTAAAGCAGAATTGGTAATTCCCGTTGAGAGCTCTTTAATTGATATTTATCCTTTGCAATCAAGATTAATTTTAGTGGAGAAGGGCGATGATGGGCAATATTCAGCTATTCCGGACTTTGATTTAGGTGATAATTATTTTAATGGCAATTATAATTTTACAAACAAAACTTACAGCTTTAATTTGGCGCTTTACTTACAAGAAATTTTATCTGGTAAAAGAACTCAAAAAGGATTATATTTGGTGCCTACTGCTTCTGCCATTGGTGCAAACAGAGTAGTGTTAAAAGGAAGTAATTTTATAAAGTTAAACGTTACATACACTAAAATTAAATAATATTATGTGCGGAATTGTAGCATACATTGGAAAAAGGGAAGCCTACCCTTTAATTATTAAAGGCCTAAAAAGATTAGAATACAGAGGTTATGACAGTGCCGGCATTGCCTTAATGGATGGCGACATAAATGTTTATAAATGCAAAGGAAAAGTATCAGACCTTGAAGAACATATTGGCAATAAAAACATTAAAGGTACTATAGGCATAGGCCATACCAGATGGGCCACTCATGGTGTACCTAATGATGTAAATGCTCATCCACATGCTAGCGAATCGGGTAATTTGGTGCTTATACACAATGGTATTATTGAAAACTATGGTACGCTAAAGAAAGAGCTTACCAGATTAGGTTATTCATTTGTGAGTGATACAGATACTGAAGTATTGGTTTATTTAATTGACCATATTCAACAAAAAGAAAATATTGAATTGGTTGAGGCGGTGCGTTTAGCTTTGAATGAAGTTGCAGGTGCTTATGCCATTGTAGTGATGGAAAAACAACATCCAGACATTTTAGTGGCTGCAAAAAAAGGAAGTCCAATGGTGATTGGTATTGGTAAAGATGAATATTTTGTTGCGTCTGATGCATCTCCAATTATTGAATATACCAAAAATGTAGTTTATCTTGAAGAAGAAGAAATTGCTGTATTGGAACGCAATAAAGAATTGAAGATCATTACCATTAAAAATAAAAAAATTACCCCTTATATTCAGGAATTAGAGTTGCATTTGGAAGCTATTGAAAAAGGTGGTTTTGATCATTTTATGTTGAAAGAAATATTTGAACAACCTCGTTCAATATTAGACAGCATGAGAGGTCGAATTAATCTTGAAAAAGGAACAATCCAATTGGGTGGTATTCAAGAGTATCTTGAAAAAATAAAGCATGCCGAAAGAATTATTATTATTGGCTGTGGTACGAGTTGGCATGCAGGTTTAGTTGCCGAATATTTAATTGAAGATTTTGCACGTGTACCCGTAGAAGTTGAATACGCTTCTGAATTCAGGTATAGAAATCCGATTATTAGCGAAAAAGATGTGGTAATTGCCATTTCACAATCGGGTGAAACTGCTGATACCTTAGCTGCCATTGAGTTAGCTAAATCTAAAGGCGCTACTATTTTTGGTGTTTGCAATGTGGCAGGTTCAAGTATTGCGCGTGCCTCACATGCAGGTGCATACACCCATGCAGGACCAGAAATTGGGGTGGCAAGTACCAAAGCATTTACAGCACAAGTTACCGTACTTACACTTATTGCACTTAGTTTAGCACAACATAAAGGTACCATCACCAAATCAAGATTTCATCAAATATTAAATGAGTTGGCTTTAGTACCCGACATGGTAGAAAGGGTGTTACAAAACAACGAACAAATAGAATACATTGCCTCTATATTTAAAGATGCACGTAACTTCCTATACCTAGGTAGAGGTTATAGTTTCCCAGTGGCTTTAGAAGGCGCTTTAAAATTAAAAGAGATTTCATACATCCATGCCGAAGGTTATCCTGCAGCTGAGATGAAACATGGGCCAATTGCTTTAATTGACGAAGAAATGCCTGTAGTAGTAATTGCCACTAAAGGTGGAAATTACGAAAAAGTGGTGAGCAATATACAAGAAGTAAAAGCACGCAAAGGAACCATTATAGCTGTAGTTACCGAAGGTGATAAACAGGTAAAAGAAATGGCCGATTATGTGATTGAAGTACCTGAGGTTGATGATGCTTTAATTCCTTTAATTTCGGTTATTCCATTACAATTGCTAAGCTATCATATCGCTGTGATGCGTGGTTGTAATGTTGACCAACCAAGGAATTTGGCTAAGAGTGTAACAGTAGAGTAATCTTTAAATCTTATTCAATGATTATTTTTTTGTTGAGATAGTTATTGTTTATATCTGTTATTTCTACAAAATATATCCCTTTTGGTTGTGTGCTTAAATCGATTTTAATTTGATTGCTGAGGTTTGATTTTTGAGTATACACAAATGCTCCAAGCAGATTTTTGATAATGCAACTTTGTAATCTTAAGTTGGAATTCTGTATTGTAAATATTCCGCTGGTGGGATTGGGGTAGATATTAATTCCATTCTGATTGTTAACATTATTAATTCCTACTTCTGTATAAACCAATTTGGAAATAAACATATCATAATCTGAAACTGCCGATAAAGTGGTAGCTCCAAATGTGATTGATGAAGAATTGTAATAGCCGGTAATATATAAATTGCCTGTAGGGTCACTATTAATACAAGTAGCATAAATTGCACCTGATGTTGCACCTATTCCATCGGCCCATATTATATTACCATTAAAATCATATTTAACGATAAACATATCATAACCCCCATTTATATTTGTTAACGTTGTTGCCCCAAATGTGATTGAAGGAGAACCAAAATAACCTGTTAAATTGATTCAGTTTGCATCTGCAGAAGCACTTAAACAAAAATCATAACTATTGCCTCCTGCCTGCTTAGCCCATTGCACGTTACCTGAAGCATCATATTTTACAACAAAAATATCATTTAAACCAGCATTGGTTAATGTAAATGATCCAAATGTAATGCTTGGAGAATTATAATAACCTGTTATATAAACATTTCCTGAAGCATCAATAGTGGGGCTAAAACCCCAATCACTAACTGATCCCATTCCACTCTTTGCCCAAACCACATTGCCCGAAGAATCGTATTTAACAATAAACAAATTATAGTCAACCCCTGAATTGACAAGTGTATATGTTCCCACTGTCATTGATGAAGTAACATAAACACCTGTTACGTATACATTGCCTGAAGGATCTGTTGTGGTGCTTAAGCCCTGTTCACTTTGTGAACCTCCTTCAGACTTAGCCCAAAGCGTGTTGCCTGAGGCATCAAATTTTACTATAAACATATCATTAAAGTTCCCTGGAGAATTGTATAATGTGTCTGATCCAAATAGGAAATATGAACCGGAAAAAAAACCGGTTATATAAACATTCCCTGATGCATCTGTACATATACCTTTACCTTGATTGTTCCCAGCTCCTAAATTACTCTTTGCCCAAAGAACATTTCCATTAGCATCGTATTTTACAATAAAAACACTAATTGAGCCTGAATTTATTAAAGTAAATCCTCCGAAGGCTATTGAATCGAAAGCAAAAATACCAGTTACATAA
>JBILPB010000080.1:0-14948 GCA_044374175.1 Bacteroidia bacterium
AGAGTATTGAGACTAGAGTATTGAGATTTGAGTATTGAGATTTGAGTATTGAGATTAGAGTATTGAGATTAGAGTATTGAGATTAGAGTATTGAGATTAGATATTGAGACTAGAGTATTGAGATTAGAGTGTTGAGATTAGAGTATTGAGATTAGAGTATTGAGATTTGAGATTAGAGTATTGAGATTTGAAACTTGGGTACTGACTTTGGGGTTTTAAGATTTTTTATTTCGGTATTTGGAGGCTTATTAATTTTCGTGGACGATTCGATAATAATGCCCAGAAGCCATAAAATGCGGTAATTTTTGCGCTAACCAATTGTCGAACTTTGAGAATGATTTTAGAGGTATAAATGGCAAATAGGTTTCAAAAATTGGTGCAAGGCAATAAGCATTCTTTACTTCAACTACCTTCATGCCCATTGTTTTAAGCTCTCTTTTTAAGCGTGATACCGTGAAAAAGTTAACGTGTGGTGTATCGTAATTTTGAGAATAAGGTTCCTTTTTACCTAATATTTTTTTTACTTTCCAAATAAAGCCATTTAAACCCATTTTACGCATTAAGTAAAGGGGTTGCATACCAATTTCAAAAGGGCCGAAGCCATTTGGAACTGTGATTAAAAGCTCCATTCCTTTTTTACCATTCTTTGCAGCGTACTCAAGAATTTCGGTGTAATTAGGTATATGCTCGAGCACTTCGGTTAGAATAATATAATCGTATTTACTTATATCACCTTTCTCAAAATACAAAAACTCTAATTTTAAATTATTGAATTTGTTTTTACCTGCAGTAATGTCAAGGTTTCCTTGATGCACATCAATACCTGTAACCTGTGAGTTTGGAATAAGGCAAAGAGGTAAGGTTACATTACCTGTTCCACATCCAACATCAAGAATATGAACAGGATTTTTTTTTGCTTCTTTAATTGTATTGTAAATCCAGTCGAGTCTTTCGTAATGACAAGGAAAATCTACGTACTCAGTATATTGATCAAATTCGGCCATTCAATTATTGTTGTTATGATTAGAATTTTATACCCAATTTGAGCATTGTTCTTTTGATATTATTTTTAAGTGTTTCTTTAACATCAGTTTTGATTTTTTTCAAAGTGCCTTCTTCTGGTCTAGCCTTGAAAACTGTATCATGATATTTACCTTTATAATCGCCTATTGGGGTGTAATAATAGGAGTAAAAAGATTTACGTGTTTCACCTTCAGGAACATTAATTGTAGAATAGCCATGGTAGCTAATTTCACTTGTTTCGAATATTACACAACGATTAAAACTTGGTAAATATGCCTGCCCTAATTTGGTAACATCTTCATTCCACAATTCAACTTTTCCCCCGTATTCTTCCTTCCAATTTTTATTGAGGAAAACCAATAGATTTAATCTTCTATGTATTTTCTGAACATGGTGAATATTAAAGTCGATATGAACGTCAAGATAACTTCCATTTTTTCCTTGATGGACTCCAGAGCCTAGGTTATCGTTAGTTGTAAACAAACCGTTTATACCTGTAATTTTTTCTAGCGTATCGGTCATTTCCTTTGAGGAAACCGCTTCTTTGAGTTGTTGAAAACAAGGATCGAACTGTTCGAAATTGCTACCTTCAGACTTATTTTCATTAAGGCCATGATAATGTTTGTTGAGCACTTCCAATGGAGGAAATTGCGTATACATTTTATCTGCAAATTCGGGACTTAAGAAATTGTCTATAGCTAAATGTCTGTATGGTTTAGCATTATCAAACTGTGATTTTAGTTTCGTAATATTTTCTTCTGTAAAAAACTCTTTTCTGATAATATTTTGCATGGTGTTATTCTTTAAAAGTCGTCAAAATTAGCAATAAGATTTATTTTTTTGTGTTACTGTAAAGCATTAATGTTTCAAATACCGTAAAACAGGTATAGTGCAGCAAAAACCATAGTATAAAAGTTTTAGCCATTTGTTTATTGAACAAAAAGAAAAATACGATAATGGCAAGGTAGAGCAGCAATTTAAGCGTTGTGGCTAACATAAATTTACGTACAAAAGCATTCGGTTTTTGGTTTGCCCCTGAGGTTAAAAAAAGATGCATCAGCAAAGTGGTGATTACAAAAAGCGTGTAAATACTCCAGGTGAGTTTATTGAGTGGTAATACATCTACACTGCCGCTTAGGATGGTCATTAAAATTAAAAACCCAACATTAAAAAGTGTAAATACAACAGGATACCGTTTTAACATATGATGTTTTCCTATTTGTTTTTTATTAGGTCTCTGATGGTTAAATATACTGCTACAATTACCGCTACAATAGTTAAGATTGCCGTAAATAGATTATTTTTGATGCCAAAATGTTTGTCAATTTGTATACCAGCATAAGCGCCAAGGAGCATGATTGCTCCCATTTGCACGCCCATACCACTATATCTTAGTATACTGTTTGACTTATTGTTATCAGGCTGTTTTTTCGATTTTTTTATCTCTTCCTTGTTCTGCATGCTTCAAGTCTTTAACAACGCCACCCATGCTGCAAGAACCACTAAAGTTAGCTCCAGGCTCGATTGATATTTTATTAGTTATTATTTCACCTTTTAGGTTTGCAGTTGCTTTAAGCGCTAATAATTCTGAAACAGTGATATTTCCATTAATAGTTCCAGAAATATCGGCATTTTGACAAATGATTTCACCTTCAACACTTCCAGTACTACCAATGACTACTTTACCTTTTGTATTAACTGATCCAACTAAAGACCCATCAATTCTGACATCTCCATTTGATTTAATTTCACCGTTAATACTTGTTCCTACACCAATTAAATTGATGCTACCAGTGTCGATATCATGGTTTTTAGTCATAAAAGAAGTTTTGGTTTTATTGAACATGTGCAAAAAATTTAAATATTAAAAAAATACTGTCATTGGCAAATGTACACATTATTTAAAAAATGATTGCCTTTTGCTGTTTACAGAAAGTTAAAAACATATAAATCAACACATTGTATTTATATTAGTAAGAATAAATGTCAATTTTCTTGAACATTCTCATAAAAACTCTATTTTTTTGGAGTCTTATTTGTTTAATATCACTCATAGGCAATGGCAATTCATTTTGTTTCAATAAATCGTTATTGAAACTTCCAAATCCTTTTTTATCAATAAAATAAATTACATTGTTTTCTACTTGTAAGTCGATTATAGACTTTATGGGTATCGTTTTAATATATGTTCCAAATACATCAAATACGAGCACTCCGATAATAGTATCGCACAAATAAACTCTATTGTTATTTTCAAATAATGCTGTGGGTTTTATGGCATTGCCTGTTAACTGAGCAATATTACCACTTTGATGAGAAATTTTTAAAGATGGGTCCATTCTCACTAATTCGAAATTTAAGCTATTGAATACCCACATACCGTTGTCGTGAGAAGCAGCAACCAAAGTAGCCTGATCAAAACCAATTGAAGACAGATCTATAGTGCTACCTGAAGGAGCCAGCATATTATCTAAAAATAAAATTTTATTGTAGTCTTTGTAAAAAGCCAATATTTTCATTGGATTGCTAACATCAATTGAATGTAAGTTACCAAAACTTTTTAAAGAGTTTTTTTGCAGAAAAATTCCATTAGCATCGTATTTAAAAATTTCTTCATTGGCCACAGCGTATAAATTACCTAATTTATCTGTAGTAATTATTTGAGCCTGCAGGTCAATAGTTTTTATTAGTTGCAAATTATCTAAGGGCGCCTGTGCAAATAAACATATTGGAAAAAAGAAAAGACAAATGCCTATAAATTTAAGTTTACTCATTATTATTGATTTGTGCTAAGATTTCATTGATTATTGTTCTTTCGTTTGACAAGCGTGGTACTTTAAATTGACCACCTAATTTATTTTTACTTTTAAGCCAATTGAAAAAAGTTCCTCTTTGTGCTTCCACGATTATAGGTGGCTTAAGTAACATATCACTATATCTTTTTGCTTCATAATCGGAATTTAAATTCTTTAGTGCATTATCGAGCAATTCGGTAAAAAATTGTATGTCATTAGGTGCTTTATCAAATTCGACCAACCATTGATGACTTCCACTTTCCTTATCATCAAAATAAATTGGGGCTGCGGTATATTCCATAATTGTAGCATCTGTTTTTTCGCACGCAATTAAAAGTGCCTGTTCAGCATTGTCGATCATTAACTCCTCGCCAAAAGCATTGATAAAATGCTTTGTTCTTCCAACAATTTTGAACCGGTATGGATTTAAGCTGGTAAATTGTATTGTATCACCTATTTGATAACGCCACAATCCACCATTTGTAGAAATAACCATAGCGTAATCAATATGAAGTTCAACATCTTGCAATAAAATGGTCTTATTTGAAGAAGTATTTTTCGGAACAAATGGTATGAATTCATAATAAATGCCATAGTCTAGCATCAACAAAAAATCTTTAGAATTTATTTGGTCTTGGATACCAAAAAATCCTTCCGATGCATTATAAGTTTCGAGGTAGAAAATATCCTTAGGAATAATGCTTTTAAAATTATTGACATAGGGATTAAAATTGACCCCCCCATGAAAATAAACTTCTAAATTGGGCCAAACTTCATGAATATTTTTCACGTGTTTTTTCTGGAGAATATATCTTAACAATATAAGCATCCAAGAAGGAACACCAGCAAGGCTTGTAACATTTTCATTGATAGTAGCTTCGGCTAACTTTTCGATTTTTTCGTTCCAGCCCTCCATTAATGTTATTTCAGAATTTGGTGTACGCGCTAATTCTGCTAAGAAGGGCAAATTTTGAACAATTACAGCCGATAGGTCACCATCATAGGCAGTTTCCAGTCCCTGGACAGTTCTTAAGCTACCAGCCAGGGTTAGTGATTTGCCAGTAAAAAGTTGTGTTTCGGGAAAATTGTTGCAGTAAATGCTAAGCATATCTTTACCACCTTTAAAATGACACTCTTCGAGAGACTCATTGCTTATTGGTATATATTTGCTCTTATCACTTGTTGTGCCAGAGGATTTAGCGAACCATTTAATTTCGGTATTCCATAAAACCTGGTGTTCACCTTTTCGCATTTTATCTATGAAGGGTTTCATGCTCTCATAATCTTGCAAAGGCACTCTTTCTGCGAATTGTCTATTATTTTCAATCTCCTTATAATTGTACATTCTGCCCCACTCTGTGTCTGATGCGGATTTCAACAATTTGTTTAAACCTTCTCTTTGCACTTCATGTGGATATTTCATAAAAAGCTCAATTTGATGCATGCGCTTTTTCATTAACCAAGAAGCTATAGAATTTAGGATTGCCAATTTATATATTTATTGAAGTGTAAATTTAGTGTGATTTTTTCAAACATTTAATCAGAATTTGAATTTACCCTTTAACCCATCTAATAATTTTGGGTAAACTATTTTTACGAATTGAGTAATAGTTGATGGGTTTGGAACCAAAACCGAGATAAAATCTAGCCAAATTTTTATTGTTAGAGCCTTCGAAGTCGAGTACTAAATTAGTGGAAGCGTTCATTTTAATAAAATCATCTATTAGCAAACTCATTGCCCCAGATGCTTTAGCCTCCTCATTAGCGCCAGAAAACAAAAAAATTGCATTGTCAAAGTATTTGATAAATATAGCACCTGCAATGTAAACACCTTCACTGTTTTTAATGCCTTTACAAATGAGTGCGTTATTATCATTTAAAACTTTACATAAATCGATTAATATACCATATATTTTATTTTTGAGTTGTTTAAGTCTTTTGCCTTTATTAGATTTAAACAAATCAATTATATTTTGAGGGCTTATTTCATTGGAAATAGTGAGATTGCTGGATTCAGCTTTTTTGATGTTTCTTATAATTTGTTGCGCATAATTGTTTTTGATATGTTCGTATGATTTTGACAAATCGAGGATACAATTTAAATTTTGTTTGGCCGTAAATGCATTGTTTGACTGGATATTATAGGTATTAAGGTTTATTTCTATAAGCTTAAATTTTTCAGGAATTGCAGCTAAAAAATCATTTGTAGAATGCATGTATTCTAAATCGGAATAAAATACCCCAAGTTGCTGTGTAAATACTGGTTGAGCAATATAAGCTAATGTAAATCTTTTACGCTGTGTTATGGGCATTATTGCTTCATAATTTCCTAATACCAGCGCATCCCAATTTGGTGAAACCACATCAAGATACCACGAATAGGCATACACCATTTGATTTACTCCATTATCTAAACAATGATTCCAAGCTTGCTTATTAATATCTTTGTGCTGTATGTATTTAATAACTTTCAATAAATAGATATTTATTACAAAATAAAGAATAATAATAGAGGTTTAGTTTTTTATTTTGCTAAAACTTTTTCAGGAACATTTTATTGAATAGGTAGAAAAAGGAATGACATTCAATGCTTGCGTACAATTTCGAAAATATAATTATCTTCAATTAGAAATGTTTTTTTAGCCTTTACTTCCATTTTAAATCCATTTTTAGCAGCAATTCTATTAATTTCATTCAAATTGCATTGATCTGAAAGGACCATTATTATTTTGCTTTTTTCATCCATAAAATTAACAACCTGACTGAAAAAGTTTTTAAAATATTCGAACTCTAATCCACAATTCCAGGCCAGTTCGGCATCGTTTTTAATTTTGTTTGGGTAATAAGGTGGATTTACAACAATATAGTCGAAAACACTAGGTATTAAAGCTTCAAATAAATTACTTTCAATAATATGAAGTACATCTTTAGGGAGCAAATCATTGTTCTTTTGATGATTAATTTCTAGGCCTCTTATTGCTTGTTTGCTGAGTTCAAGCGCCACAACCTTTTTTGCTTTGAGCGATAGGGAAAATGAAATTAAACCGTTACCTGCGCCTACTTCAATTACATTTTTGTTGCTAAAATTAATTTGTTGCAGGTAGTTCAATAAAAATTTAGTGCTGTAAAAAAAGGCAGGATGGAATACTTCAGGAAAGATAATTAAACTGAATGATTTATAAATGAATACTCTTGGCTTCTTTAAATAATAGGCAAGTATTGGTTTATAAAAACGGGTTGATAACTTCCTGAAAATTAATTGTAACAAAATATCTACACTTTTTTGAGTGTAAATATAAAGGTTGTTCCTTCACCTTCTGTACTTTTTACGTCAATTGTTTGGCTGTGTGCTTCAATAATGTGCTTTACTATGGCCAGCCCCAGTCCAGTACCGCCATGATCTCTTGACCGCCCCTTATCTACACGATAAAATCTTTCAAAAATTCTTGGTAAATGATGCTTTGCTATTCCCATTCCATTGTCGCTAATTTCAATAACAACATGTTGGTAAAGGTCGGTAAACTTTATTTGTGTTTGGCCGTCTTGTCTGCCATATTTTATTGAGTTTACAATAAGATTAGTTACTACTTGACGAATATGATGTTTGTCGGCAGAAACATAAATTGGACGCGTGTAATTTTCAGCAAATTTCAATTTAATATTTCTCCCAGATGCTTTCATTTCAAGGCCTAGAAACAGTTCACTAACCAAAGCCACGATATCAAATTTTTCGAAATACAAACTTAACTCGCCAGATTCCATTTGAGAAATTGTGTCTAAATCTTCCACAATTGAAATCATACGTTCAACGCTTTTTGAGGCTCTGGTAAGGTAATCGACATTAATGTTTTCGTCTTGTAAACCACCATCTAACAGTGTTAAAATATAACCTTGAATGTTGAAGATAGGTGTTTTGAGTTCGTGAGAAACATTTCCAACAAACTCTCTGCGATAGGCTTCGAGTTTTTTAAGTTGTTCTATTTCATTTTTGTTACTAACAGCCCATTGCTGTACATCTGTATTTATTTCTTTAAAAATATCTTCCCCCAAATCTAAATTTTCCATACTAAAATCTTTGGAAGCTTTTAAATCATGAATGGTAGTATAAATACTTTTAATTTTATCGTAAATTAAAATTTTTAGCGATGCAAATAGCAGCAGATAAGATACTGCCATGGTTCCTAAACCAATAAAAAGCAACTGAACATGATTGCTTTCGCTGAAAGGAATTGGATTGGTAATAATAGATAGCAACACCACTATTATTGCAATAATGATTGAAACAGCTAAAGCAATATTTCTTGGCGTAAACTTATTCAAGATTTTAGATTATTCTTAACAAATATAAGAAAGATACATTAATTAATGACAGAAGTTTGGTAAGAAATTAATTGTGCACTACAGATCAAATTTATAACCAACACCTTTAATGGTTTTAATAAAATTATCACCTAGTTTTTCTCTTAATTTTCTAATGTGTACATCAATAGTTCTATCGCCTACAACTACATCTCCACCCCATACTTTATCAAGAATTTCGTCTCTTAAAAACACCTTACCGGGCTTAGACATTAATAATGCCATTAGTTCGAATTCTTTTTTAGGTAAGCTAAAAGGTGTACCATCTTTAAACACTACAAATTTTTCTCTATCTAAAACTAATCCACCAATTTCGGCTTGAATATCTTTATCGTTAGAGAGGAAGCGTCTTAAAATACCGGCAATGCGGCTAAGCAACACTCTTGGTTTAATTGGTTTATTAATATAATCATCGGCACCAGCATCAAACCCCGCGATTTGGGAATAGTCTTCATTTCGTGCTGTTAAAAATGCAATTAACGTTTCAGACAATGATTTTTGATTTCTTATTTGGCGACACGTTTCTATCCCATCTAATTCGGGCATCATCACATCAAGTAAAATAAGTTGTGGCTGTATTTCTTTTGCTTTTTCAATAGCATCTTTGCCATTATCGCAAATAAAAACTTGATAGCCCTCACGTTTTAAATTGTAGCTTAAAAACTCCAAGATATCATTTTCATCATCAACAATTAGAATTTTAATATCTTCTTTATTCATATTTTAATTATGTTAATCAAGCGCATTTATCTCTATGGCATACAAAGATAGTATTAAACGGACATTGAAGATGGAAAATAGCTGTCATTTAACTATTTCTTAATACACCAATTGAAGCAAAAGCAGTAAAACTATATTTCGAAAAAAATTGCTGTAGCCTTTGTAATTATTGCATTTTAAATTATTCAATTCTAATTTATGATTAAAATAAATTAATTAAAACTGCTTTTGCCAAACTTTATTTTAAGGCCTATGTTAATACTAAATTAATATTGCATTATTTTGCTAAAAATATGAAGCTGAAAAAACTGAAATAATTAAAGCAATTCCATAATAGGCTTTGGAATATTATTATCTGGCCAGAAATGATTAATCATATCTGACCAATAAATTAGCACTTTAAAAACATAAATTGGGGCTGTAAGTTGCTCTTTTATTTGATTATTTTTATAAAGTGCCAAACGTAAACCCATCTCAGTACCAATAGCTACAAAGGGCAAAACTCTATAATTAACACTCAGGCATGGTTCATATAAAACAACAAGATGGCCAGCAGACTGGTAATTATTATTGGGATTTGAAAATGCTACATATTTTGTTGAGCCTATGCCAAGTTGCACAGGTACAGATAATTCCCATTTATTTTTGCGGTAGTAAACATATTCAACATATAAACTAACGTATCGCATTCTTAATCTTGTTTTAAAAGGTTCACCCGTTTGAGGAGAAATTAAATTTACTTTAGCTGGCAACCTTGATTTAAGATAATTGTATCCAAGGCCAAATCTTATTCTTTTGTTAAAACCAATACCAAATTTTATACCCCAAACATTGGCATTTCTATTGCCAATAAATGCACTTCTACTATCGAACTTATAATGGAATGCGGGTTTTTTTTTGAGATCAGCTCTAATTGAATCAAATAGTTGCGCTTTTCCAACATACGCATTGCATAATAAACAGAATAGTAAAATTAACCTTTTAGTATGTGAATCAATTATATCTTTCAAAGTTTTGAATAAAAAACAAAAATAGGTATAAAGCATTGCTTATTTTTAAGCTTCAGATGAGTTTATTCACTTTTGAATGCTTATTTCTTTTAAAAAATATAGAACAAAAACTAATTATGATGCTTAAAATTTGCGCAAAACAAAGCTTTATAAATTAATAGAAGTGATATCTACGTTAAAACTTATTTTTTAATCAACTTTAGCAAAAAATGAAGGTATTTAAATTACTATTGTATTGAAAATTAAGCATAAAAATTATGAGTGATCAAATAAAGATAGAATCAAGCTGGAAATCATTATTAACGAATGAGTTTAAACAAGATTACTTTAATCGAATTAAGCAATTTATAGTTGGGGAAAAAGCTAAGGGTAAGGAAGTTTTTCCTCCAGGAAAGTTAATTTTTAATGCTTTCAATCTTACACCATTTAACTCGGTAAAAGTTGTTATTATTGGTCAGGATCCTTATCATGGAATTGGTCAGGCGCATGGATTAAGTTTTTCGGTACCGTTTGGTGTAAAAACGCCACCATCATTGCAAAATATATATAAAGAAATTGAACAAGATTTAGGTTTTCCAATACCGAATCATGGTAATTTAGAAACCTGGGCACAACAAGGGGTTTTATTATTGAATGCAGTATTGTCAGTAAATGCCGATGAGCCAGCCTCTCACAAAGCAGCAGGATGGGAAAATTTTACCAATGCTGTTATTTATCATCTTTCGCAACAATGCAATCATTTGGTTTTTATTTTGTGGGGAAGATTTGCTCAAGAAAAAGAACTTCTGATTGATAGTAGCAAACATCTAATCTTAAAGGCTGCCCACCCTTCGCCTTTTTCGGCTTACCAAGGTTTTATGGGCTGCAAGCATTTTTCAAAAACGAATGAATATCTTATAAAAAGTGGCCAAGAGCCCATTAATTGGCAAATACAATGAATATAAACAATACATCTAAAAATGTGTTTGTTTGGAAAATATTTTTTTAGGATTAACAAACCTTAATTTTACTTATTATTGCATCCTATTTTAACAAGAAAATAAAACGATATGAGAATCATACAATTTCGAGAAGCATTAAGAGAGGCTTTAAATGAGGAGATGAGAAAGGATGAATCTGTTTTTTTAATGGGTGAAGAAGTAGCCGAATACAATGGTGCATACAAGGTAAGCCAAGGTATGCTCGATGAGTTTGGTGATAAAAGAGTGATTGACACCCCAATTGCAGAATTAGGATTTGCAGGTATAGCAGTTGGAGCCGCTATGAATGGTTTGAGGCCAGTTGTAGAGTTTATGACCTTTAATTTTTCGCTGGTAGCTATTGATCAGGTAATCAACTCGGCTGCTAAAATGATGAGTATGAGTGGTGGTCAGTTTACTGTACCCATAGTTTTTAGAGGTCCTACTGCTTCTGCGGGTATGTTAAGTTCACAACATTCTCAAGCATTTGAGAATTGGTTTGCCAATTGTCCAGGCCTAAAGGTTATTGTACCATCTAATCCTTATGATGCTAAAGGCTTATTAAAATCTGCCATACGTGATAATGATCCAGTTATTTTTATGGAAAGTGAGCAAATGTATGGCGATAAAGCCGAAGTGCCTGAAGAAGAATACTTAATTCCGATTGGGGTTGCTGATATAAAACGTGCTGGAACAGATGTAACACTTGTTTCTTTTGGAAAAATTATCAAAACCTGTTATGCAGCTGCCGAGGAGTTAGAAAAAGAAGGCATTAGTGCCGAGATTATCGATTTAAGAACAGTAAGACCTATAGATTACGATTGCATCATTAATTCAGTAAAGAAGACAAACAGATTGGTAATTGTAGAAGAAGCTTGGCCACTAGCATCAATTTCTTCTGAAATTACTTTTAAGGTTCAAAAAGAAGCATTTGATTATTTAGATGCTCCAATTTTAAGAGTAACCTCAGCTGATGTGCCATTACCTTATGCTCCCACACTTATCGAAGCATCATTGCCAAATCCTACCAGAATTATTAAAGCAGTTAAGCAAGTTTTATATAAATAATTTACAATATTTTTTTTTGAACTGCCTCAAATTCACTGTTTGGGGCAGTTTTGTTTTTTATTAAGTTTGAACAACCGTTTTGAAATCACTACTTTTGCAACATAAAACAAATAGGAATTTAAAACATGCAAGGAATTTTTAGACCAATAGGAGTGCTCTGGAAAGTGCTGTTTTTGTTACATTTTACGATTACGCTTATTATTTTGTATCCTTTATTTTATGTTTTTTTAATGAGAAAGGAATGGTATCCATTGGCATTCAAATTAAAAAGACTTTGGGCTCATATCCTCGTATTTCCGGTAGGTATATTTTACACAGTTGATTATAAATTTAAACCTCAACCTGGTAAAACCTATGTATACTGCGCTAACCACACTTCTTACATTGATATTATATTAAGCTATTGCATCCTCGAGAATTACTTTGTGTTTATGGGTAAGCAAGAACTAGAAAAGGTTCCTTTGTTTAATATATTTTTCAAAGATATGAATATCCTGGTCAACCGTAAGAGTATGACAGCCTCTTATCAAGCTTTTCAGAGTGCTTCCAGAGAGTTAAAAAATGGTCATAGTATAATTTTATTTCCTGAAGGTACAATTTCTCGTAGAGCCCCAATACTCAAGGATTTTAAGAGTGGCGCTTTTAGATTAGCCATTGACGAACAAGTTGAAATTATACCTATAACATTTGAAAATAATTGGAAATTTTTGCAAGACAAAGCATTTTTACAAGGAAATATGCGTCCAGGAATTGCAAGAATGGTGGTGCATGAACCCATTTCAACCAAAGGTTTAAACGAAAACGATGTAGAACAGTTAAAGATAAAAGTAAAACAGATTATTGAGGGACCTTTGAAGAAGTATAAAGAATTTAATGTTTAAGTATATTTAATATTTTCTCAAAGTTAAGTTTATAAAATTTGTTTTTCATCCCACTTTAGTTTACCGCACCTTTAAATCTATTAGCCTCAAATTATATTTATTGAACTGCACATCACATAATATTGTGGCATATTATTCGTTCAACCAATAGATTTGGGATTAAACCAAATAACTAAATTATCATCTAAAAAAATAAAACGTTATAACATGAAACTAAAAAAAAACATAGCCACCAGTGAAAGTGGTTTCGTCTTTAATCCTAGTTCGGGAGATAGCTTTTCGTTGAACACCATTGGTGCTGAAATTTTACTTCAAATGAAAGAAAGTAAGTCGTCAGACGAAATTAAAAAAGATATCCTTAACAGGTATGAAGTGGATAAGAGCCTTCTGGAAAAAGACTGGGATGATTTTATGGCTCAATTAAAAGAAAATAATTTATTAGAATTTTAGGTTCTTTTTATATCAAAGATGAAAAATACAACAAGGAAAAAATTATGTATTGCAGTAACTGGACTGAATGCTATTGATAGCCCTGGTCCAGGGATTGCTGTTATAAGAGGCATTCGCGATTGTAAAGATTGGGATGTTAGAATCATCGGATTGTCGTACGAAAGTTTGGAACCAGGTATTTACATGCACGATGTAGTAGATAAAACCTATCAGATTCCATACCCATCTGCTGGAAGCGAAGCACTTTTGAATCGTTTAATTCAAATACACGAAACAGAAAAGTTAGATGTTGTTATCCCTAATTTTGATGCAGAATTACAGAATTTTATTAAAATAAGTACCTCACTCAAAAAAGTTGGTATCGGTACATTTTTACCCACCTTATCGCAGCTTGAAGCAAGAGACAAGGTTAATCTTTATCATTTTGGGAAGCAACATAACCTGCTGGTGCCAGCCGATAGAATTATTTATAAAGTTGACGATTTAAAAAGTGTAATTGATCAATTTGGGTCTCCTATTGTGGTAAAGGGGAAATACTATGAAGCAGTTGTTGCTTATACATTAGAGCAGGCTCAGAAGGCATTTCATAAATTACAAGCAAAATGGGGTTTGCCAATTATTGTACAACAATTTATTAATGGCACAGAAATAAATATTGCAGCGCTTGGTGATGGAAAAGGAAATACTATTAGTGCAGTTCCTATGCGTAAATTATACATCACTGATAAAGGTAAAGCATGGGCTGGAATAACTTTAGAAGATAAGTCGCTTTTAGATTTGGCAAAACATTTTATTTCGGCCACTAAATGGAGCGGGGGTTTTGAATTAGAAATAATGCGAACGGCAGATAATAAGCCTTACATTATGGAAATTAATCCACGATTTCCAGCATGGATCTACTTAACCACTGGCGCGGGTCAAAACCAACCCGAGGCTTTGGTTAAAATGGCCTTAGGTGAAGATGTTAAGCCCTATACAGATTACGAAGTAGGTAAAATATTTATCCGATATAGTTGGGATTTGATTACCAATATTGAAGAATTTCAAAAAATTTCTGCTTTTGGCGAATTATAGCAAAAGCAATTATTATTCATATAACTAAAAACTAAAAGTTATGTCAAAATTAAAATATGAAAGTCCTGTCATCAAAAAGATGAATGCAGGCTTAATGAACAAGTTTGGAACCCGTACAGAGTATCAACCATTAAAACATATTGATGGAGTGGCTGTAAAAGATATGATAGCCAAATATGGCTCACCGCTTTTTGTATTGTCGGAGCGCCAGATGCGTAATAATTATCAGGCTGCGTTAAGGGCTTTTAAAACTAGATATCCTAAGGTACAATTTGCATGGAGTTATAAAACACATTACAATAATGCAGTTTGCAATGTTTACCATCAAGAAGGTTCGTGGGCTGAAGTTGTTTCTGGATTTGAATACCACAAGGCTCTGCAAAATGGGGTGCCAGGAAATAAAATCATTTTTAATGGACCCGACAAAAGTATTGAAGAGTTAAAGGAGGCCATCAAAAATGACAGTTTAATACACATTGATCATTTTGATGAATTATACGCCTTAATTGAACTTTCCGACAATTTAACTAAAAAACCAAGAGTGGCCATTAGAGTTAATATGGATACAGGCATCTATCCTATGTGGGATCGTTTTGGTTTTAATTATGA
>JBILPB010000218.1:0-4049 GCA_044374175.1 Bacteroidia bacterium
TTCTAATAAAACGCTCAAAAATGAAATAATTTTTTGCTATATTAAATAAATAAGCTATTTTTGCAGCCTCGAAAGAGAAACGGAGCGGTAGTTCAGTTGGTTAGAATACTGCCCTGTCACGGCAGGGGTCGCGGGTTCGAGTCCCGTCCGCTCCGCAAAAACCCATCACGCAAGTGATGGGTTTTGCTATTTTACAGCATTACCAACACTTTCAGAAAACGGAGGTTCATAATCAATACTAGTGGTATAGATGTCTTTTATTTTCTGATAGAAGAAACGTTCTGACAGTCGTATTTCCCGAATGCGTTCCTGCAATTCGTTAAAATAGTTCATTGAAGTACCCGACTTAAATCGATCATCATTAAGGGTGAAGCCTTTAATGATGTATTCTTTTAGCCTTTGGGTAGCCCAAATTCGGAACTGGGTACCCTGGGCAGATTTTACGCGATAACCAACGGAAATAATAACGTCTAAATTGTATACATTTACCTCAACTTCTTGGGTTTTTCCGGCAATTGCACCATGTTGAGTGGTTATTCGGAATTTCCGAATAACCACTTTTTCATCTAGTTCACCTTCCGCAAAAACATTCTTGATATGCTCGTTGATGGAGGATTTGGCTTTGCCAAACAAAGTTGCCATTTGATTTTGTGTCAACCAAACGGTTTCTTCTTCTAAACGGACATCAATTTTGATGTTGCCATCCGAGTTTTGGTATATGATTATATCGCTGTTGCTCATAATTATTAATTGTAAATGATTAATGAAACCAACAATACAAGGCATTAACAATTATATCCGCCCTTTCTAATTTTTCTTCTGTGAATTTCATTTCGTGTAAAATTTATTATCCGCCCATTTTGCAGGATTGTTTATAATGTAATCAGAAATACGATGATAGGATTGTTCATTGCGCATAATGTGTTCGTAATAATTTCGTTGCCAAATATCATATACAACCATGTTTTGTCGCATCCATTTTGTAACCCCGATTTTAAAACCCCGAACAATGAACCCAATAGTTTTTGATGGTGACCGTGGGCGCGAATAATCATTCGCCCCAATACCATTATTTGTGATGGTGATATGGGGTGGAAAATTTTCCGTCCCTACGGGTTCGGATTTCAATTCAATGATTCCGTGAATATGATTAGGCATTACAATATGTTCGTGCAATTCCGCTTTTGGGAAATGATTGGGGATTTTCATCCAACAATCATTCGCAATTTTACCCCCATCATTCAATTTCAGTTGTCCATTTTCAATTTCGCCAAACAAACATGCCCAATCTTGACAACATAACGTAATAAAATACAAACCCGCCTGCGAATAATCATATCCTTTTAAACGGATAGACCTGCGATGGTGAATATTTGGGTTGTATTTATTCATCGTCTTTGTCATATTCATTCCAATAAAAAGATGCTCCTTCAGCATCTATGGTTTTGTAATATTCTAATAATCGTATAAATAATTCCTTCCCTACACCCATATCTGTAATTGACAGCAAAGTATCTAATGTCTTTTCAATGGTGTTTTTGTCCTTATTTCTCGAATGTATCAAATCATTGATATCTGCCTCTAATGCTGGCAAATGCCCTTGCAATGATTCTTGAAATGCTTCAATGGTTTTTTTGATATCCTGAAATAGGTCTTTTCCCATATCTTTTAATTTTCTATTGGCGCTAATTTGGAAAGAAGATAATGGAAAAATACCATGTTTCCTTTTCCGCATGCCAATGAGTGCGGACTTGTTTGCTTTCAAATAATTTAATTTTGCTCATTGAATTTCTATTTTAATTAAATCAGTTTTAAAATATGCTGATACCTTTTCTTCTTTTTCATAAGAACTGAAGTGTTACGCCCCATCTTCCTTTTTATAAACCTTTCTCGGAATTAGGTCAGTTTGTTCAGTTAATTGTTAAGAAGTTACCTGATACAACTGTTCCTCCACCAATTTCTATAACTACCAATTAGCTAGCATTAGTTTTTTAGAATTTGGTTTCTGCATGCAATGCCGTTCCATTTGCACTACCCTGTAAAATACTAATTTGCATGCCAATTATTTGACTGATTACTAAAGCATTTGAATTGTCTCTAATTACTGCTTGGTAGCTCATTTTATTCGGTGCTTGGGCAAACACAAAATTAGAAACCACCTAAAAGCTGAGTGCTAAGCATGTTTTTTGAAATGTTTTTTTCATTGTTTAATTTTTAGTATTATAATTATTTTGTGTTATTAAACCTTAAGACACTTAACAATGGTAGTTTTAAAAAAAAAATGGACTGCTTCGCTGTAAATTATTAAATTATCAAATAAATTAAGTAAATTAATCCCTGAGGCAACGAACACTTAACCCACTAGCCATACCGGTGGCGCTCCTGTGTACAGAGCCATGGTTGGAATTCAGGGCGCGAAACCAGGCAGTGCCTATACTTTCCACCGTAGAACTCCACCAGTAACCGTAGTTGGCAATGGCAGAGAATGCCCCATTGTAAAGACGCTGACCGCCCGGAAGACCGGAGAAACCACTTTCGTTGGCAGCATCTGTATTAGGGCTTAACCAATACTGCGTGCCAGTGCTTTTCATTTTGCCACCTGCAACATTAGGATAATTATTACCACCGCCTGCATTTGGGTCTAAATAGTTGATCAGTGTGCTCCATTCTGCATCTGTTGGCACATGCCAGCCTATAGGGCATACATTGCGTAAGTCTGCTACAGTGTAACAGTTATACAATTTACCATAAGGATTTTCGTATTGGCTATCGTTATTGTAATGTGCCCAAGCACCTGTGATTGAGGCTTGCCATTGAGTGGCGTTTGTAACATTGGGTATTGGGTCACCATTGGCATAAACAGTTGTTCTAAGGTTTTCGCCCAGCCAAGCTTGTCCATTTGGTAATTCAACTATAGCATAGGTATAACCGTCAAAAGTGACTACTGTATCAGGTTGGGGTTGGCCTTTTACGATGAAAGACTTTATTGCCTCTTCTGTTTTCCTTTCATTTTTTGAAAATGCCTCAAGCTTGAAGGTTAATGAACCATCCTGTTGGCTCAATGCTATGGGAAAGTCAACGTGCTCTGAAGTGGCTATTTGTCCATCTGGTAAAGTCCATTTATATGTTTTTGCGTTGGTAGATTTATTTGTCAATTTAACAATGTCTCCAGCATCATATTCGGTTTTGTCAGATAGGAAGCTTGCACTTATTTGTCTTTGGCAACTTGAAAATGCTATCGCAAATGTTGCTAAAGTTAAAATTACATTTTGTCTTCGTAGGTTGTGAACTTGTGCCATATTATTTTTTTGATAAAGGTAATAAATCATTAATATATAAAAGAATACCCCTTAAATAAAGCATACACACTATAAATATATGCAAACTAAGAGCTTAAAAAGCTATTTGTTTTTTTAAAGGGTATGCAAAAAAAAAGCACCAGGATAAAGCCTGATGCATGTTGTTTTAAAAAAGGTAATAATTGAATGTTGTTTTATCTGATTAGACATCTGTTAATTGTCGTCCTGCCATTAAGCTAAACCGCTGCTACATCATATATTTCTTTTAATACCCCTAGTAGGCGCTAAGCTGAAGCGCAGCCATTTTATGGTTGGGCTTAGTGACGGCCTTTTTACTATAATGTCTATCATAACTCAAAACCTTAAAATTTTTATTTGACTTTGTGCTTTAATTCTGCTTGAAAATATAATCCTCTGCGAATTTTTTTGTATTTATCTAAAAGCTTTACATAGATATTAATTTCCTGAAGCATAAGTTTTAAAAGATACATTTGAGTAACCTTAACGGCACTAAGCCCAGCGCACATGGCTTGGCTTCAGCTTAGCGCCTACATGCGCCATTTGTAGCACCTTGTAAAATGCTTATTTGCATACCTACTTGTGTATTAATTACCAAAGTATTACTACTGTTTCGAATAACCGCCTGGTAGCTCATTTTTTGTGGTGCTTGAGCAAACACAAGGGCAGTCATTAATATTGCTGCACAAATTGTAATTATCTTTTTCATTTTATTTGTTTTTAGAATATATC
>JBILPB010000219.1:0-3998 GCA_044374175.1 Bacteroidia bacterium
TGCACCAATTTGGCGCCATTTGCTGCAAGTAATTGTTTGTACTTGCTTACCGTTTCCTTTGCCTGTTCATCAGACAAAACGGGAGTCATAATGAAAACGGTTTCATAGTTGTTCAACATTGTTAATAATAATTTAGTTAGTAATTAATTTATACCACTTTTAAAAGCGGAGCGCGAAAGTAAAAAAAATCTCTTAAATATCCAAAAAAAAGGACTAAAATCCCTTTTCTTTAAAGATAAAGCGCATTTGAGTGTAATAAAAAAATGCTTTTTTCCCGTTTTTTTCAAAAATGATTAAGTCGTTTTCAGAAAAATTGATTTTATCATATTCTATAGCAAATAGCACATTTCCAGTAGGGCCAAGAATGCCGTATTTGCCCTCTTTTTTAACAATTGCCCCTTCTTTTCTAAAAGCCTTTGCCTCTTCATAAACAGCTTCAATTTGTATTTTTCCTTTATTATCAATGTATCCGTATTTACCTTTAATCTTAACCACTGCCAAACCAAAAGAAAAGGACTCCGCTTTTTCATATTGTATTTTTATACTTGGCTTGCCCATAGCATCAACATAACCCCATTTCGATTTCTTTTTTACAGGCACTAATCCTTCACTTAAAAGTTCCATATCGGCATATTCAAATGGGATTATTGCTTTACCATTTTGATCAATTAAGCCTTTTTTATTTTTTTGAGATGCTTTTGCATAGCCTGTTTTAAATAAGCCAAATACTTCATTTTCGGCCCTGTAATCATAATTCATTGGAATACTCATTTTTCCATGTTCATCAATATAGCCGCATTTATCATCTTTTGCAATAAGCGCAAGGCCTTCACTAAATTTTGAAATTACATCATAATTGCAAGGCAATATGCTATCGCCTTTTGTATTAATTAATCCATATAGTTCATTCATTTGAACACGCGCAATTCCTCTGTTAAAGGGCTCTACCCAATCATAAATAAGAGGAACAAGCAGTTTGCCACTTTTGTCAATAAAACTTTGTTTTTCTGCTTTTTCAACTGGGGCAAAAGATTCACTAAAATCATAAGCATTGTCCCATTCAAATGGGATAATGGTAACCCCTTTTTGACTTATAAAACCAAATTTATTAGCTTTTTGGGCTAACAATAAGCTATCGTGGCTGTCGCCCAACTCTTCATATTCAAAAGGTATAACCATTTCACCAGTTTTATTAAGCCCTCCATATTTGTCTCCTCGCTTAACCACGGCCACGCCTTCACGAAATGATTCTGCATCATCGTAAGTTAATGGAATTACTATTTTACCAGCTTTATTGATGTAGCCATAATGTCCATTTTGAGAAGCCGCTGCATAACCTTCCGAAAAATCATCCAGCGTTTCGTAATTAAATGGAATCATAATACTGCCGGATTTGTTGATAGCCCCATACTTACCATTATCCTTCACAATAATAAAATCGGTTTGAGCCAACAGCAATTCCTTTTTGATGGCTTCTTTAAAAGGGTACTCAGGGTATTTTTTTATGAATGATTCAAAAAAATTTGTTGAATAATCATTGCTGCTGTTATTAAAAATGAGTGACCAAGCTTTATTAACATGCCTGTTATTGGGAAAATTTTTAATAAAAGCATAATATGATTCGTTGTCTTTTTTTTGTGTACTTATACTAAATATTGAATCTTCGGCCGCCATCCAATAATGACTGTTAGGATACTTAATCATAAATTCATTAAAGGCAAATACAGTGTGGCTTGCCGTTGATTCTCTAAAAATAGCTAATTCGAAATTTTTCTTGGCAATTAATGCTTCATTAGAAGCCGGGTATTTATTGATAAAATCCTGGTAGGCTGCCGAAGTGTTTAATTTAACAACCTGTTCAAAGGCCAGTGAATTTCTGTTTTTTGCTGCTTCGGCAACTAAATTTGATTGCCAATATTTTTGTAAATATATTTCATAGCTATCAATTGTATTTTTTGATTTTGCATATTCAAACGCTCGTTCTTCAATGAGTTTCTTTAAAGTGGCAATACTATCGTTTGAAATTTTCCATTTCACCATTTTCTTTTGATTCTTACTATTTGCTAACATTAAAACGTCCTCGGAGCGCTTTATACATGCGTATGCTGAGTCAATGTTATGAAATGGATTATCTTTTCGATAATAGATAGTTGCTAAACCAAAATCTGCAAGTTTTCTGTATTTGATAGCACAGGTGTAAAAAACTTTTTTAGCTTTAAAGTAATCATACTCAATCAAAGCAGCAAAACCCTTATCGATATTGCTTTTAAGATATGGTTTACTAATTTTTTTCGCCTGGTTATCTGCGCAAAAAATAATATTAATTAAGAAATAAAAAAGGAGAAACAGCTTTTTCATGGTTGGCAAATTTACAATTTACCTCATTAATTTCATCAACTAATATTTTGTTTTATCAATAGGAGATGGGCCTAAATGTTAATAACCGTGTGTTTCTTAAAACTAGATTAGGCAGTAGGAATAGTTGATCAACAAAATTTTACAACAATACCAATGTCATTAAAAAAGAATTATTATTGCATTTATATTTTGTAAAAATGAGAAATAAGCCATTGGTGTTTTTTGTATTCATCCTACTTCACTCTAGTGTTAGTGCTCAATTTAAGAATATTTTGATCGACAGTATTGGCGACCCAAATGAAGTTTCAATTGCTATCGATTTTAATTCGCCCAATTATTTGGTGGCTGGCGCAAACCTTAATAATGTGTATACTTCAAATGATACTGGCAAAACATGGATTAATGATAAAATGAATTCTAAATACACTGTTTATGGAGATCCTTGTATCATTAATGATTATAAGGGAAATTTCTATTATTTTCATTTATCGGATTATAAAAATGGTACCTGGATAGATAGAATAGTGTCGCAGAATACAAAGAATAAAGGGAAAACCTGGAAGCTTGATACGTACACGGGACACAATGGAACAAAGGCGCAAGACAAAGAATGGGCCGTTGTGGATAAGCAAAATGGGAATATTTATGTTACATGGACCCAATTTGATAAATACGAAAGCAAGTTACCCGAAGACAAAAGTTTGATACTGTTTTCAAAATCGAGTAATGAGGGTAAATCATGGTCAGCACCTAAAATATTGAGCAAATATGCAGGCGACTGCTTAGATAATGATAATACGGTAGAAGGTGCTGTGCCTTGTGTGGGCATTAATGGTGAAATAAATGTGGCTTGGGCCGGACCTAAAGGATTGGTTTTTAATCAATCAAAAGACCAAGGAAATACCTGGTTGGCCGAGGAAAAGGTTGTGTGCCCCATACCTGATGGCTGGACCTATGATATTGATAGTATTTTTAGATGCAATGGATTGCCCATCACAGCTTGTGATAATAGCAATGGCCCAAATCGTGGCACACTATATATCAATTGGAGTGACCAACGCAATGGCATCAATAATACAGATATTTGGATGGTAAAATCAAAAGACAATGGCTTAACCTGGTCGCCAGCCATCAAAGTGAACAACGATGAAGGAAAAAGCCAACAATTTATGTCGTGGTTTACGATTGATCAAAGTAATGGCCGTTTGTATTGTTTATTTTATGATAGAAGAAACTTTAACGATGCACAAACTGATGTTTATTTGGCTTATAGCGATAATGGGGGAGAAAGTTTTACCAATATTAAGATTAATGAAAATCCATTTTTACCTTCAAAGGGTGTTTTTTTTGGTGACTATATCAATATTGTAGCGCACAACAATATTGTTAGACCCATTTGGATGAGTTTACACAATAATAAAATGGCTGTTTGGACCGCTTTGATTGATGGGAAGGTGTTGAAGTAAAGACAACAGCTTTTTTTTAGGCTCGGTTTATGTTGGTGATAACACCAACATAGAGTAAATGGGGAGGTGTTGAAGTAAAGACAGCAGCTTTTTTTTAGGCTCGGTTTATGTTGGTGATAACACCAACATAGAGTAAATGGGAAGGTATTGAAGTAAAGACAACAGCTTTTTTTT
>JBILPB010000220.1:0-3983 GCA_044374175.1 Bacteroidia bacterium
TAAATTTACAGAGTTTACTATAACTTTACCGATATGAAAATATTAGCTGTTGATGATGAACCAGATATGGAAGCATTGATAAGTCAGCGCTTTCGTAAACAAATAAAAGAAAATAAATTTGAATTTGTTTTTGCACGGAACGGTAATGAGGCGTTGGAAAAGTTGCAACAACATCAAGAAATTTCATTGGTGCTCACCGATATTAATATGCCAGGAATGGATGGTCTTACTTTATTAAGTAAGATTAAAGAATTAAAAAAGCCAATTCTCTCTTTGGTAATTTCTGCGTATGGCGATTTAAAAAATATTCGAACAGCCATGAATCAGGGTGCATTCGATTTTTTAGTTAAACCTATCGATTTTCAAGATTTTGAAATTACGTTGAACAAAACTATAGAAAATGTTCTATTTGTGGCTAAGTCGCTTGAGAACGAGCAGCAATTAAATAAGGAGCGCGAAGAAAAACTTCAAGCGCAAGCTGAATTACTTATTCAATTAGAAGAAAATGCAGCTATGATTAGCCAACAGAACGTAATGTTGGAAGCAAAGGTGCAGGAGAGAACACAAGAACTAGTTGCTAAAAATGAAATTATTTCGCAAGAGCGCGACCGAAGCGATAAACTTTTACTTAATATTTTACCATTTGAAATTGCGCAAGAATTAAAGGAATTTGGCACTACTGAAGCAAAATATTTTGATGAGGTTACTGTGATGTTTACCGATTTTAAAGATTTTACACGCATTGCCGCAAACATGACACCGAAGCAATTAGTAGCAGAAATTGATACTTGTTTTAAAGCATTTGATGAGATTATAAATAAGTATCAAATAGAGAAAATTAAAACCATTGGCGATAGTTATATGGTAGCTGCTGGCTTGCCCCAAAAAAACAGTACACATGTTGTAGATATTATAAATGCTGCAAATGAAATACAGTCGTTTATGCAACAACATATTTTAAACAATGAACGAAATGGTATTCAGGGACTAGGCCAATTAAGAATTGGAGTGCACACCGGACCTGTTATTGCTGGTGTTGTTGGTACTAAAAAGTTTGCTTATGATATTTGGGGCGATGCTGTTAACTTAGCTTCTCGCATGGAAAGCTGCGGTGAACCCGGCAAAATTAACATCAGTGGCAATACTTATGTGCACATAAAAGATAAATTTAAATGCAACTACCGTGGCGAAATTGCTGTTAAAAATAAAGGTGATGTTGGTATGTATTTTATTGAGTAAAAGTACCCAATACATGGTGTAAAATTTCTTTTAGAATATTGGTCTTTCAATCATTCCTTTCAGCACATTTTTTAACCCAAATTACGCAGTAAGAATCGTTGGTCAACAAAATATAGTTCAATAAAATTCGACTACCAACTTTGTATAATCGGTATTAAACCAAATAAGTCATTAATCCAATTAAACACACCACAAAATAACCCGGAATATTAGCAGCACCGGCATAATCCTTTGCTATGCGTTGTCCTAAAAATAATGAAAGAAAAGAAATACTACACAAAAATAAACCATAAAACCCAACTGGATTAACTATCTTTTTGCTAAAAAAAATACCCATTAAACATAGCACACCAGCGCTACACTCTAGTAAAGTAAGTAGTAGCAATAAAATTTTTGATTGCCCCTTAACAAAGCTTTTGGCAAAATACCCATCAATCCATTGTTGATTGTCTTTATAATTCAACATTTTGTCCATGGCCGATTGTACGAACAAAATGCTCATAAAAACCAACACAAGCAAACGAATTAACAATATTAGTTCTGGCTTTATCATTTAATACCCCTTTGCTTTTTAATGTTTTCGTAGGCCTGTTGTACCTTTTGGAATTTTTCCTTGGCGTCCTGTTGATACTCTTCTCCCAAATGACTTACCTTATCGGGATGAAATTTAACCGCCATTTTTTTATACGCTTTTTTCAATTCCTCATCAGAGGCGCTGTTGTGCACTTCTAGTATTTTATAATCACTATCAGTATCAGCATAAAACATGGCTTTCAAACTATTGAAATCGGCCATATTAATATTAAGGAATGATGCAATTTGTTCAATTACTTTTACTTCCGAATCGTGCACTTGCCCATCGGCCATGCTCACACCAAACAAAAAATGAATCAGTTGCAAGCGCGATGCATATTCCATATTATGCTTAATCTGATTACATACATCAAACAAAGGGATTTCCTTTTCTAAAATTTCGCGCAGCAAAAGCATTTGTTCTTTAGTAACATCAACACCAAAATGCTTTACAAAAAAAGTTTTTACATAATCAAGCTCTGCCTTCATTACTCGGCCATCGGCTTTCATAACACTAGCTACTAAAATAATTAAGCTTGCACTAAAATCACCTCTTTGTGTATGATATTTAGTGTTTGTAGCTTGCACGGCAGCACCCGAATCGTCAAGTACAGCGCCTAAAGCAAAGCCAATTAAACCACCAATGGGTCCGCCTAAAGCCCATCCTAAACCACCTCCAAGCCATTTACCAAATTTTGACATTACATGATATTTTATATTCCGAAACAAAATTAATTTATCTTTTAATACAGTGCTATTTTTATTTAACCAATGTAAAACCTTTAGAGTCAATTATATCAAACATTTAAAGTCCAATTTTGAGCTAGCCAACCATAAAAATTTGGCTTAAAACTACTCAATTTTTATTCCTCCACTTCAGGTATTCTAAATAAAATTAATTATTCAATAAACAAAAAAACTTCATTCCATCATATTTTATACTTTTGCATGAATTTAATACAATGGAAGAAAGTACATCGAGAGAAAAAATATTAAAAAAAGTTAGAAATGCTTTGATGAATAAGCCTGCTAAGGAATCGATTGCTAATATTGATTTTGAAAGCGAAGTATTTTACAAAGCAGAGGATGAACCTGAACTTATTTTTGCCCAAAATTTTACCGAGGCAGGTGGAAAATTTATTTTTTGTGAAGACAACGCAGTATTGATTGATAATTTAGATTTTGTTGTGAAGGAAAGCGGTTGGACCACAGGTTTAGCTTGCGAAGAAAGTGTTATTCAGGAATTGTTAAGTATTGCCGAAGTTAATTTTTCGGATAAATACATTAACGAAACACCAATAGTTGTTTGCAGTTGCGAAAGTTTAATTGCTCGAACAGGAAGTATTATGGTTTCCTCTAGACAAGGCTCAAGTAAGGCTGCACTGTTGAATGCTAAAATTTTAGTGGTAATAGCTTTTACAAATCAATTGGTGAGCGACATGAAGGAAGCCTTGAATGTGGTGAGAAAAAAGTACAATGGAAGCTTTCCCAACATGCTTTCAGTAATTACCAATCCGATTAATCAAAATGGAGAAGGCAATTCACAAGAGCTTTACGTATTATTAATTGAAAGTGAAGAAGACTAATCTCATAGCATAATTTAATTTGGAAAACTGGACTAAAATACTCGAAACAAGCGATTTGCAGTATGCTGAATTACTTAAATCATTGTTGTTGAATGAAGACATCGATGCTGTTACAATGAATCAGAAAGACAGTAGTAATCTCATTTTTGGAACAGTTTCATTGTACGTCCCTAATGATCTTGCAGAAAAGGCGAAAGCAATTATTGAGTCGCAAGCAAATGAGTAATTTTTGGCAAAGATCTATTACTGGTGTTGCCTATGTGGCAGTGCTGCTTGGTATGACATTTTATCATCCAGTTTCTTTAGGCATCTTGTTTTTAACCATGACCATTATTGGCTGTAATGAGTTTTATACCATTGCCATTAAAGGCGAAAATTTGCCTCAAAAAATCATGGGTATTATTGTGGCTTCAAGTGCTTTTATATTGAGTTTCCTCACTGTTTTTTATGATTTGCCATCAAAATTTATGGCATTGCTTATTCCTTTGATTTGCATAGTATTTATTGGCGAGTTGTATCGTAAAAAAAGCAATCCCTTTAGGCAAATAGCCTTTACATTGCTAGGCATTATTTGGGTGGGCTTAC